>CAZPFX010000006.1:0-48280 GCA_964586055.1 uncultured Pseudomonadales bacterium
CTTCCAATGTCGCAAATAAGCTTGGTGTACTCATAAATACGCATTAGATACATACAAGTTACTCCATCTACTTTCGAACCTGATTAAATCGTATAATCGAGTTATGTTCACAATCGAGTACCTTCGCTCATTTCGCCTTGGTGGTTATGCCATTTTTGATTTTGTAGTTTCCTACCTTGGAATTGCTTTGCTGGCTCCTCTGCTCTCGAAATTGTTCCGCTTGATCAGATTAGAAATTCCGACAAGAAATTGGCTATTTTTGACTTTGCCGATTGGTGTTTTAGTTCATGTATCGGTAGGCACCATTACTCCTTTCACAGCTGCATTTTTGGAAATAAATACTCACTTTGTATTAAAAGCTATCGTTCTAGGTTCGTTTTTTCTTGGAATTAGGGGTATAAAGATAAGTAGGTAAACGCTTTTTAGCGAAAGGAAGTTATGAAAGGTTTTACAACAAACATAGAAGAAATGACTGTCCAGAACAGCAATTTTCGAAAGGTTCTCTACACTTCAAAGCATAGTCAATTGGTCCTAATGAGTCTTAAGTCAGGTGAAGACATTGGTGTAGAGATTCATGCTGATAATGATCAGTTTTTCCGTTTTGAAAAAGGTGAAGGAAAATGTATTGTTGACGGCACTGAATACTTGGTGACGGATGGTTCTTGTTTAGTCGTTCCCGCAGGCGCAGAACACAACATCATTAATGTTTCTGAAACTGAAGATTTAAAAATGTATACGATTTATTCCCCAGCTCATCATAAAGATGGCATCATTCGAGCTACCAAGCAAATAGCCGCAGAAAACGAAGCTGAGTTCGATGGTGTGACTACCGAATAAGTCCAGCAATACTGCCGAACATCACGGCAATATCCGAAGAGATCTGAAGAAGTGGTAAGTAGAACCAGCTTTTTGGTGTGTATTTTAAGTTTTTATCTATCGCCCAAAGTGAATAAATGACAAAGAGTGGCGTCCAGAGTTGGATGACTGATTTCCAGTCGCTAAATTTAAGAACGAAAATTGTTGTTAATAATAGAAGAAAGTAGCGCAAGAAAATAAGTGCCACTTTTGGTCTTAAAATATCTGCTCGCACATCACCCCTGGCAAATCTATAAATCATTCTAAAGAAGCTTGGGAGATTATTTCTGGGTTTCCAGAGCACGATGGCTTTTTCTGCGAAGGCAATTTTAATATTATTTTTTCTGATTTTTGTTGCGAATGCATAATCTTCATTATCAGAAAGCTCCTCATCAAAGCCACCAAGTTTTTCCCAGACTTTCTTTCGCAAAAGCATCGAGCGAGTGGCTGGGAGGAACTCATCGGGATTGACTTTTTCGGGCATGACCAAGGCGTAAGGAATGACTGCTTCTTCAAATCTTGTGTTTGCCTTACCCGCGTAGTAGCCAGCAACGACCTGAGACTTCGTTTCTTTCTGAGTTTCCACGAGCTCTTTCAGCCAATTTTTATTTGTCACGCAACCGGCGTCAGTAATGGCGATCAGATCTGTTTTGCTTTTAGCAATTGCTAGGTTTCTGCCAACGCTGCGATTACCCTTTTTTTGGAGAAGTCTAATGTTTAAGAACGAATTGCTGCTAAAGTTGTTGACAATTTTTATTGTTTTATCTTTTGATCCTCCATCAACAACAATCACTTCTGTCGGCAAAAGTGATTGCTTTTCAAGGCTCTTAAGCAACTCTAAGATTGTTGACTCTTCATTTAGAACAGTGATGATGACGGTTACTTTTTCCATAGTTCGATGTATGTCTCAGCCATTTTTTTCCAGGTTTGTTTTCTTGCCCAGGCTTGTAATATGGGAGAGATTTCTTTTGGCTTCAACAATGTTTTAGCAATAGCCTTGGGCGTTCTAACAATACTGATTTCCTTTGCGTATGGGGTAGTCTTTAGATAGTCTCTTTTGAATTTACTTGGAGCTATTGCTATCACCGGAGTTCTAGTTATGAGGCTTTCTAGAATGCTCAAATATTGTGAGGCAAAGGCAAATGAAAATTCACCTATTTTATTACTCGCGTTTTCTTTCCAGCCATGAAACTTCACTGGCAGATTGTATTTATTAACAAATGATCTAGCCTTGCTCTCAAGAGGTCCATCTCCGTAGACTTCTAGTGAAATTTTTCTACGACTCTTATCATTAAATATTTTTATCGCTTCCAGATATTCTAGTATTCCTGTATCTTTCCTCATCTGGCCAACAAAAATAACTGAATTTCTTCTTTTTTTGGCAACAACTTTTTTTTCATTGACTGCTCCAAATGATAATGCGGTTGGAATGACTCCGTACCAAAGATTGTGGAAGCCACCTATACAAAGATTTCCGCGCGTTAACTTCGATGCGGTGCGGTGCCAAAACACCTGAGATTTTGATGGTCCGTCGATGTTTTCGTAACCGTGGAATGTGATGTATATCTTTTTCTTTGACAAAAAAGGGAGGAAAGGCAGCAGCCACCAAAAAACATCGTGAATTTGTATTATGTCAGCATTTTTTAGCAAGGAAAAATGCTTTAGCAGTCCAGTCCAAATACTCAATTTATGCTTGATGGCATCGGGGTTGGGAACTGCCAAGCGAACAATTCGGTAATCCTTAGTTTCTTCCTCAAGCGCGAGTAGCTTGTTGTGTTGGGTAGTAATTATTGTTGATGAAAAACCAAGTCTGCTCAGTTCAACTATAATTTTTTGTAGATGTTTTTCTACTCCTCCGCCGTGGGGAGGAGCCAATCTGGTTAGATGAAGTACTGTTTTTGTCATCTCGGCGATATTGTAGCAGTCTTGTTGGTATAATCTCTCGAGATTATGAAGAAGGACTTTTGGGCAGAACTAGGAAAACCGATTATTGGACTCTCTCCTATGGATGGAGTTACCGATCAGCCGTTTCGTTACATCACTAAGAAATATGGTCAGCCTGATATTGTTTATACGGAGTTCGCTAGTGTCGAGGGTGTTTGTCATGGTGCCACGAGCATGCTTAAAGATTTTTTATATGACGAGACGCAGCGTCCAGCGATTGCGCAAATTTATGGCACGACCCCAGACTCTTTCCGTCAAACAGCCACCCTTCTCTGCCAACTTGGATTTGATGGAATAGATATCAACATGGGTTGTCCGGCTAAAAACGTGGCTCATTCTGGAGCTGGAGCTGCTCTTATTAAAACACCTGAGTTGGCTCAAGAGATTATTAAAGAAACAAAGCTCGGTATAGAAGATTGGGTTAATGGCAAGTCAGCCGTTGACTGCGCCAATGTCTCTGATGAAATTGCCCGCGAGGTCGAGCGTCGACATGCGTTGCTGCCAATTGCATACCAGCAGAGGCAAAGCATTCCTGTCAGTGTCAAAACTAGAATCGGTTTTGATAAACCAGTCATCAAGGAATGGATGGAAACAATTTTGGAAATGGAGCCAGTGGCGATCGCATTACATGGCAGGACGTTGAAACAACAATACGGTGGTTTGGCAGACTGGGAACAGATCGGTGTTGCTGCAGATGTTGCTCTTGGATCAGAAACTTTGATTTTAGGAAATGGAGATGTAAGTTCATTAGAAATTGCCAGGGAGAGAGCGATCGCATACAAGTTGGACGGAATTCTGATTGGTAGGGCTGCATTCGGAAATCCATTCGTGTTCAGAGAAAAAATTCCAGAATCACCTACTATCTACGAGATTGCCGTCGAACACGTTGAGATTTTTGAGAAAACGTATGTGAATAGAGAAAAATATAGTTTTTTGCCAATGAGAAAGCACTTGGGCTGGTATGTAAGAGGAGTACCAGAGGCAGCTTCGATTAGAGCCGCTCTTTTCCAGACTAACTCCAGCCAAGAAGTTCGCGCCGTTCTTGAAGAAAATGGTCTACTCTGAGTGGTATACTACCCTAGTCTTGAGGTCGCATAGCTCAGTTGGTTAGAGCGCACGATTCACATTCGTGAGGTCCTTGGTTCGAGTCCTAGTGCGACCACATTCTCCGTGATAGGCTAAAACAATGCTGCTTCGCTACCGTTCCGCTCTGCTTATTTTTGTCATTAGTTTTCTTGTTTACCTGCCTTCACTTGGAAATCAATTTGTCTGGGATGACGAGCAGTTTATTTATCGAAATGTCTTTGTTCGAGACTTTAATGTCAAAAAAATCTTCACTACTAACACCATCGCAGGCGCTGGAGAGATCAGCAACTACTACCGTCCTCTAACTACGCTTAGTTTTGCTTTTGATTATCAGGTTTGGGGTCTTAATCCGATTGGCTTTCATCTGGTGAATACTTTACTTCATGCTTCTAATGCAGTTTTGCTTTACTTTTTGCTTCGCTACCTGGGTTTGGGGAAGAAAGGATCTTTTTGGCTAGGAGTGTTGTTTGCCATTCATCCGATTCAGACCGAGGCTGTGGTCTATGCTAACTCCAGAGGAGATTCCCTCTTCACTTTTTTCGGATTTTTAAGTCTTTTGGGATTTTCCAAGATTTTGGGTGGAAAAAACATCCATGTATCAATATATAATATAAAAACTCAGATTGGCAGTCTTACTCTGTCTCTGCTAACAATCACCACCTATCTTTTTAGCATCCTCAGTAAGGAAATTGGTATCACTTTCGTTGGTTTACAGGTACTTATCGCATTGAGGTTACTTGTACTAGGTAAGTTGAAATCAGGTAAAAAATGGGTCATATGCACCATGATCGGTTCTGTTTTTGTTGCCTCTGTTTATATGCTACTGCGCTCTACTGTTTTGAACTTTAATAATACCTTTAATTTCTATGGGGAGGGTTCAGCGTACGCTTCCAGCCTCGTGCTTCGCTTGGCCACTTTCACAAAAGTCCTTTGGATTTATGCACAACTACTTTTAGCACCCTTTCCACTCTATATGGAGCGCGATACAGAGCTAGTTACAAGCTTCGTTTCTATTTGGACGGCGATGACAGTGATTTTCCTCTCGACTTTGGCCTTTCTTGGCTGGCAAGAGCTTAGGCGTAAAAAAACCGTCTGGATTTGGTTTGGTCTTGGCTGGTTTTTCGTTACGATTTCTCCCGTGTCTGGACTTATTCCTATTAATGGAGTTCTCTATGAGCATTGGCTGTATTTACCGATGGTTGGTTTTTTTATTACAGCTATTGGTGTGTTTAAGTTGTTTTTTGAACGTTTCTTGAAAAACCACTACGAAATTACTCGAAATGTTTTTGGGATTATCGTGACAATCTTTATTTTGTTGACTTTGCGCCAGAATTATCTCTGGGGAACGCCAATTCGCTTCTACGAGCACCTCTTGAGATACACAGAGTCGGCGCGAACGCACAATAATTTAGCCATGGCCTACGCGGATGATAAGCAGCTTGAAAAATCCATTGAGCAGTACGACGCTGCGATCGCCCTAGCTGATGTCTATCCACAGGTTCACTACAATAAAGGCAACACCCAGCTTTCTTTAGGCAAAACGGATGAGGCAATTCTGTCTTACAAAAGATCGTTAGAACTTCAGCCCACTTTCGTATTGGCTCGCTATAAACTGATGGAAATTTATTTAGGAAGACAGGATAAAGAAAATCTCAAAATTCAGCTGGACCTATTTCATGAGTTCTCTGGCGAGGTTCCCGCTCCGCTGAATAAAAAAATCGCTACGCTTCTCGAAAGCTAGAGTTGTTAAGCTTAGAAAGTGCTTCTCTCCTTCCTTCTTGATTTATTATTTCCTCACACCTGCGCTGGCTGCGGAGCCTGGTTTACTCTGCTGTGTCCGCGCTGTTACAACGATTTAGAGTTTAGAGAATTACCCCTTCATCAGGATATCGAAGAACCAGCTCTTGAAATTATCTATGCTTGCTTTGGCTACAGCGACTCGGTTCGCAGCTTGCTCCATAGACTTAAATATGGAGGAATAAAAGACGCAGGCACTTTTCTCGGAGAGCTGATGTATCATTCTGGGAAAATTCCTGATCACGTAGTTATTGTGCCGGTGCCTATCCACCCCACCCGCCTGAGAGTTCGTGGCTACAATCAAGCAGAGTTGATTGCTAATTCCTTGGCAAGTCACTTGAGATCACCCTTGGTGATGGCGTTGACTAGAACGGTAGCATCTAAGTCACAAGCTTCGACCT
This sequence comes from uncultured Pseudomonadales bacterium, assembly GCA_964586055.1. GTDB lineage: Bacteria > Patescibacteriota > Microgenomatia > UBA1400 > PJMF01 > UM-FILTER-42-14. Next base: position 6,084 of record CAZPFX010000006.1, read on the forward strand.
CTTCAAAGTCTGAGCGACTTCACAATCTTCAGGGACACTTCGAAGTTGATTCTAGATTGAAAAACAGAATAATTGGCAAGAAAGTTCTCATTGTCGATGATGTCGCCACCACAGGTATGACTTTGCAGCAATGCGCTTTAGTGCTTAAAGAATCGGGAGCAAAATCAGTTTCTGCGATAGTAGTTGCCACCAGCAAATCGTAGCTTGAATTTTCCCGAGTAAAATCCTATAATTAACCATGTCGTTGGGGATGTATTGCTTCGACGTTCAGCGCTCATTAACATCTGCAGACTATCTTTGATCAAAGATATAAACAAAGATCAAACAACAACTGTCAATTTAAAAAACAGTATAGTTGCTAAAGCAAAAGCTTTCGGAACTCGTTCAATGGAAACATTGGCAGGTCTAATTGCTCCAGCTCCAGCAGCTCTAGCTTTCGCGTAAGCGGAAATAGCATTTAACACCCCATTGTCAGTGGCGGTGAGTGTTAGGTGAAAACCCAGTCACTGTGTCAGCGAGCTTGTTTCTACCAGAGCTCGTGTAAGACTTTCGGTGGAAAGTGTCGAGGAAGTGTTTGGCTATTACCAGCCTCGACATCACTTAAAAATACCCTACGTCTGTAGACGATGTTTTTGTTCCTGGGCGGACAGGGGTTCATAACCCCTCATCTCCACAAAATTTGTTTAATGCCTCCGAGTTCTCTCTTGATACTCAGAGGCTTTTTGCGTTATGATGAGAGTTGTTTGCTAATATAGTATTCATCATATGTTTTTTCCTTCTAAAAAATCATCACAATCAGGATACGTAGCGGTTATTACTTTACTAGTGATGGTGGTGCTTTTAAGCCTCGGTCTTTCTCTGGCAAATCAAGCAACTCAAGAAATTAGTCTGGCTGGAAATGAGTCTGAGCAAGTTCGTGTTTTTAATGCAGCGGAAGCTGCTCTTGATACTCTACTGGCTGATCCTAATTCTTATGTGGCTGGAACAGAAACATTGCCTGGTCTTAATGATGCTACGGTCGGCACAGACTACAGCGTCACCTCTGGTGACTTGACTTCATATTTTCCTCAAGGCTCAACTGCAACTATTGATTTAAGCGCTGGATCAGCGGGCACTCTACAGTTTCTATGGGGTGCATCCGGAAGTGGCTGTCTGGCTTCCGCATTACTCATCACAGTTTACTCTGACGACGGATCTTCAAACTACAGCTCTAGATATGTTGGTGTGAATCCAGCCGCAGCATGCGCAAGTAGGGGTCAAGGTTTCTTGGAGGCAGGGTCTGGAGGCACAGATTACAACAGCAGCTACTCCTTAGACTACACCGCAAATGATAAATTAGTTCGAATCAAAGTTCTTTATGCCGGAACTACAATGAGTGTCTCTGGAGCCGGCGTTCAGCAGTACACAGCTCAGGCAATGGCCACCGGTGATACAGATGGTGTGACTAGTGCTATTCAAGGCACGAGATCTATCCCCGCGGCGCCTGCTATTTTTGATTACGCCCTGTATAGTGGAGGTAGTATTGTGAAAGCGAACTAAGAGGAGACCTAAAATGCCTGCCCTGGCCATAGATATCGGAACATATAGTATTAAAGCCATTGCTGGTTCTACCGGGAGTTCGGTGCATATTAAGCGTGTTGCTGAGGTTTTTAACTCCACGGGCATATCAGTCCCGACGGATGACGCAGCAAGTACAAAACTCGCAGGAATTATTCAGGCTTTAATGAATGATTATGGCTTTGTAAATGAGCCAGTTCGTCTCTCTCTTCCAGAAACAGTGGTCTCCACAAAAGTTATCGCCATTCCAAGACTTTCAGACGCTGAGCTGGCATCTGCGATTGGCTGGCAAGCAGAACAACATATCCCGATTCCTCCAGACGAGCTCTCGCTTGAGTATCAGGTTCTTTATCGACCTGGTAAAAAAGAAGACGGCTTGATGAGGGTGCTCTTAGTTGGAGTGAGAAAAAAGGTTATTGAGCAGTACGTTTCCGTTTTTAATCAGGTTGGAATAGAGCCAGAGCTCGTTGAGACTCAGATGCTGTCGATTTTGCGCTCACTTCGTTTTGTCTCCAACGATCCAACCACTCTAATCTTGCACATCGGTGCCTCAACCATGAATATGGCGATCATGCATCAGGGAGAACTACAATTTGTTCTCACTCATCTAAATGGTGGGCAGCTACTCTCAAAGACTTTGGAGCAAAAAATTGGCCTTGATTCTTCTCAGGCAGAGCAATATAAACGAACCTACGGCCTTGATAGAACTCAATTTGAAGGAAAAGTGGCTTCCGCTCTTCTTCCAGCAGTTCAAGTTTTGCTTACTGAAGCGAAAAAAGCGGTTCAGTTTTTTGTCAGTCAACATCCGCAAGACGCTGTCGAGAGAGTTGTCCTTTCTGGTGGATCAGCAATGTTACCAGAGCTAGTCGGTCAGGTCGCAACTGAATTTGGTAGTGAAGTCCTGATCGCCTCTCCCTTTGCTTCCGCTTCTGGAGATGTACCAGAAAAGATTAATCAGCCAAGTATGGCAGTCTGTATGGGACTATTAGCACAGGAATCGTAAAGTTCATGCCGAAAAACATTAACTTTGTTCGAGATCGGCAGAGATGGGTTGAGAAAGCACAGTCTCAAGATCAGAAGTTGATGCTTTTTAGCAGTATTGCTTTAGGCATAATCGCGGTTGTTGGCATAGTCGCCGGAATTTCTCACTTTCTTCTGAACAGAAGCCTTGCCTCAATTGTGGCTGAGCAGAAATCAACAAAAACTGCGATTTTAGCTGAGCAGCCAATCGAAGAGTCTTACACTGTTTTTGCTCAAAAACTTCGAGTTCTCACAGAGCTCTTTGGTAATCGTCAAAATAAGCAGGAGGCGCTAACATTTTTTAGCAACTTTTTTGGTCCAGGTGTAATAATTAGCCAGCTTTCATATTCTGGTGATAATAATGAAATTTTGACATTTTCATTGAGCGCCCAAGATATTTTCACCATGGAGAGGGTCTTCGAGAAGTTGAAAAGTCCTGAACTACTTTCAGAGTATCCAGATATAACTCGCGGAGGGCTATCGAGAAATGATGCCGGAGTCTATAGTCTAAAACTCACCGTGATCTTACCGGAAATAGTACTTGAGAAAGAAGCATCGTGAATAAAAAATCAAAACCACCATTTAATTTACAATTATTTCTACACACCAGACAGTCTTTGGCGATTGCCATTGGCTTAATTTTGGCAAGTCTAATTTTACTTCTGACCGTGTGCATACCTCAGATTAAAGCTTCGTTGGAAGTAAATGGAAGTATTAAGAAAGAAAGCGAGAGGCTGGCAAAGCTTAAGCAAAAGCTAAGTGAGCTCTCAAATATTACCTATCAACCAGAATACGAGCAAATCGACTTTGTGTCTGCCACTCTACCCTCGCACAAACCGCTTTTAGAGCTCATCACTAGTCTCTATGCTGTGACCCAGAAGTCTGGAGTGGTGGTCGATAATTTCGAGATCTCGCCTGGATTAGTCTCTACTTCTTCTGCCGAGTATGTTGGTGCTGGAAAGGGTAGTTATGATTCGCTGGAGTTAAAGCTTTCAGTTGGAGGAACCTTTGATCAGCTGCAAGAGTTTATGTTACTGACAGAAACAGTTACTCCTTTTACTACGATCTCGGATTTGTCACTAAATGCAACGTTTGATAATGAATCAGCTACCGTAGATCAGTCAAAAGCCTCGTCAGCTAGCTTGGTGACTACTACTTACTTTTTCACTCAGCCAATTTCTGTATCTCTGGAACAACCGCTGCCTAAATTGACGACAACTGATCACATCGTCTTAAATGAACTCTCTTCATACGAGAAGATAGACTTACCGGAACAAAATACGATATTAGGAGGTGGCTCGGAAGATATTTTCCGAGTGGCAAAACTTAGATTTCCTGGAGCTCAGGTCTCGTCTGAAGGTGTTTCAGAACTCTGATCTTCAGAGGCTTGTTGAGTAGGTTCTTGATCTTCAACAATAACTCGGGCACGAATACCTTCTTTTACTGCTCTGATACGACTAATGTTTCGAATTGCGTGGATTACTGAACCACCCTTACCGATTACGCGACCCATGTCTTCAGCATGAACATGAATGATGAACTCGGTTGTATCACCGTTTTCTCTTTCTTCGATGGATACGTCTTCTGGATGCTCAACTAAGTGAATTAAGATAAATTCAAGCAGATTTTTCATTTTATTCCTTTGTTTCTTCTTTTTTCTCCGGAGATTCTGCTTTAACTTCTTCCTCAACTACCTCAGCTACTTCAGCCTTTGGTTCTTCAACAACTGGCTCAGCGGGTGCTTCAGGCGCTTTTGGAGCTTTTGCAGCTTCGTCAGCTGCTAGTTTTTTAGCAACGCTTTTTTTAGATGGCTTTGGTTTCTTTTCTGGAAATGGAACGGCTGATTGAGATTTTTTGACGAGAGCAGCTACCGTATCGGTTGGGATTGCTCCTTTGGAAACCCAGTACTTGAAAGCCTCGTAGTCAACTTTCAGAAGCTTAGGCGTATCGGTTGGCGCGTAATGACCAAGCTCAGCCATGTATTGGCCGTCTCGTTTTGAGCGAGCTTCGTTCACTACAATTCTATAGTGAGGTTGATTACGTTTTCCAAATCTGGCGAGTTTTATTTTTAGCATAGGTGTTAGGTTCGTGGATTATACTGTAGCTTCGAGAGTTTCTCAAGCGGAGTAGCTTTCTAGTGCTTTCTCAGCTGCTCTCTGCTGTGCTTGTTGTTTACTTTTACCAGTTCCCAAGGCTTGATCTTGTCCGCTAATGCGAACAGCGACTGTAAATTCTTTGTCATGATCAGGTCCAACCTCGCTCTTTACTCTGTAGTGTGGAGCTGGCAAACCTTTAGCTTGGACGAGTTCTTGGAGTTCGCTCTTGGCATCACGATAGCGCCCTTCACGCAGGATGTCCTCGAGTTCAACAAACAATTCTTTTTGTAAAAATGCAGTTACCGCTTCGTAGCCCTGATCAAGATATAAAGCCCCGACAATGGCCTCGAAAGTATCGGCTAGTAGACCTTCGTTTTCTCGTCCACCTGATGAGGCCTCACCTCTGCTCATAATGATCTTATCGCCAATGCCTAATTTTTGCGCCACTTCTGCGAGAGTAGTGGTCTTTACAAGTGAGCTACGATAGGTAGTGAGAACCCCCTCTGGCTCTTTTGGGTACTGCGCAAACAAAAACTCTGTAGTAGCTAGTTCGAGGACTGCGTCACCGAGGAATTCGAGGCGCTCGTTGGAGTCAGAACGCTCTCGAGAAGTCCCAAGCGCGCTGCGATGGGTAAAAGCTCTCTCAAGTAATTTCTGGTCTGTAAATGCTGGGATCATGTCTTATCCAAGTTCGGTTTCTTCTGCGACGATATCTGCGAACTCTCCTAAGGTTTGAATTTCTTCAAGAGTGACTTCGCGCAAGTTCAAAGAAATATTGAAGTATTTGTTTACTGCTGCGACAACTCTTTTGAATTCGACGTCACTAAAATTAAGATCCTCAATTAAATCTGAGTCTGCATTCATCTCCGCTGGGTCATTCCCAGTAGTTTCAGACACGATTTCACTGATTTGTTGTAACAAGTTTGGCATTATTTCCGTTCTAGCTTAGTTATAGCAGTATTTGGGCAAGAACCCCATTGATAAATTTTGGTGAGGAATCGCTTCCAAATTCTTTCGCCAACTCAATTCCCTCGTCGATGAGCACCTTGGGAGGTGTGTCGGCGTGCTTTGATTCAAACATAATTAGTCTCATGATTGCAAGATCCACTTTATTAATTTCAGTCAGTGCTCTCTCAGGTGCATTAGCTTGAATGACGCTATCCAAGTCGGTAAGTTCTGCCAAAATCTTTTTTATGTATTCAAGATTTTTAACGCTCTCCATGCGCTCCGGGTGTAAACCATTGAAAGTACAGGCAAAAAGATCTCTTAGGAGTTCTTTTCGGTGTTCATGTCGCTGGTCTGACATTAGCCTTTGTGCTGGGTTTGACGCTTAGCTGCAGTCTTGACTTCAAGAACTGGTTTATTCATCTTTTGCTGATTTGGTAATGGCTTCTGAGAAACAGATTTAGTTTGAACTTTTTTCTTACTTGTTTTCTTTGACGCCTCAGCGGCAGTTAAGCCGATGCTTCTCAAGACACTTGCGACCAAGCCTCTTTTATGAAAAGGAATTGAACTAATCTTAGTGTCCTTTTTCAGCTTAGGCGTATTGCCAGCGCGTCTTTTGCCACGTTCGACTCTAGTAATTTTATTTTTAGGTAGTGCTCCCATGATTTCCTTTTTTCAGTTTCACCAGTATAGCATCTGAAGAGAGACGATTGTACCGTTACCTCTGGAGAATGACAAGGGGAGCCTAGTTTGCTCGAATTGTTTGCAACTGCTCGCGATGCAGAAGTGGCGAATGCCACTTTTTTGGTAGCATTTTCTCGAGACGCTGGGCTTTTGAGATGAGTTCAAAATTAGTCCAAGAGGCGAACTGCAGAAAAGAAAAACCATGCTGCTTTAATCCAAATAAGTCCCCAGCCCCGCGATTTTGCAAATCAAACTCCGCGAGTTTTTTGCCATCTGTGGTACTTATAAATTGTTCAAGACGCTCTTTAGTTTTCGGTTGAGTACTTTGAGAAAATAGATAACAGTACCCTTGCTGGCCAGCTCTACCGACTCGCCCTCGGAGTTGGTGCAGACTAGCCAGGCCGTATTGTTGGGCCGATTCAATAATAATGGCTGATGCTTGGGGGATATCGACGCCAACCTCAATAATTGGGGTACTGACCAGGATATCAATATCTCCCGTGAAAAGTCGTTCTAGAGTCGCATCTTTCTCAGCAGCTGGCTGCCTGCTGTGAAGTAAGACTATCCTTGGTTCTTTGCCCAATTCTTTTTTTAGTTCTTTAAATCTTGTATTGGCGTCAACAATATGCGCAGCGCCTTCTTGATCTGATTTGTTGATAAATGGACAAACAACCAAGGTAAGAAAGTTTGAGTTTTCATCTCGTTGTTTTTTTAGCCATTCGTAGAGATTGTCTCTCTTTTTTTCAGGCAAGGTCCAAGTTTTTGTTGGTAGCCTGTTTTTTGGCAGTTCGTTAATACTCGAGTGTGAAAGATTAGCAAATAAAGTCAGAGTCAATGATCTTGGAATAGGCGTAGCGGTCATGGTCAGGCGGTGATGTTCAAAGTTGGCAGTAGTTTTAGAACGTTGCCCTACTCCGAAGCGATGCTGCTCGTCATAGATAACTAGCCCAGGATTGACCTGGTCAAGAAGATTATTTAACGAGTGAGTGCCGACATAAAGCCGAGGACCAATGAAGCTCTTAGCTTTTTTGTTGCTTGTGACAAGCTCGACATTGAGATCTGGAAAAAGCTTTTGGAGTGTTTGGAAGTGTTGGGCCGCAAGTACCTGAGTTGGGGCGATCATGAAGGCGCTGTGGCCATTTCTTATCATGTGATAGCAAGCAATGCCGGCGACAACAGTCTTTCCCGAGCCAACATCACCAGTCAGGAGTCGATTCATAGGTGAAGTTTGAGTAAGATCACTAACAATTTCTTTGGAACAGGTTATTTGTGATTCGGTGAGAGTGAAGGGAATGGAGTTCGGAATAAGTTCTTCATTCAGAGTTATTTGTTGGGCCGTCTTTTTTTCAGTCCATTCTATTTTTTTGTTTTTTGCAATTCTGATGAGCTCAACAAGCTCTTCCAGAGCCAGGCGCTCTCGAGCTTTTATGGCAGCTTCTGGGTCTGATGGAAAGTGAAGCTCAACGCAAGCTGCTGCAAGAGTTTGATCGTTCTCTTTTTTTAGAACTGTATCTAATCCATCCGGCGTCTCTTCTAGGTTATCGACTATTTCTTTTAGAATTCGTCTTAGTCTCCCCTGCATAATTCCCAAGGTGCTGGAGTAAATTGGAACAATTCTGTTGGTATGAACGGTGTCATCACTTACACGTTCGAAGCTTGGTTGAATCATGATGCCAGTTTTTCCCACTACTCCACTAAAGAAGTATTGATGCTGAGCTTGAAGGGCATTCTGGACAAATCGGGCGTTAAACCACATGAGCTGAAGAGATCCAGTCTCGTCTTGAACCGCTACTTTGGTGAAAGTTCGCTTTCCTTTTCGGAAGCTTGATTTTTTAACCACCTCGGCAAGGATTGTGGCTCTCTCACCTGGAACGAGATCAGCTATAGATATTTGCAGGGAATTATCGAGATAGCGATTTGGAACGCTTAGAAGCAGCTCACCAACCGTTTTAATATTCTTTTCATGAAAGATATCTAGGAGAGCTGGTCCGATCCCAGTCACGGCTCCCAGTGGTGTGCTGATTTTGTACATTTTAGAGAAGAGCTAATAGGCCGCCGCCAACTGTACTGAGAATCATGGCGATAATGGCAACGATGGCAAAGGCATTGATGAGTTTTTGTCGATTTTTTCTAGTCATGGATTATCCTGTAAAATTTGCGCTTACCCATCTTTATAGCATCTATATCTTTAATAGAAATTATTTTGGTGGGATCGTTCGGCTTTGTCTCCTCTGGGAAAAGGGTTACTCCTCCCTGCTCGATCAGGCGTCGAAGGTTGCCGCGGCTTTCATTTGGCTCGCATCGATGGAGCAAGTCTAACAAGCTAAGCTCAGATTCTTGAAAGTTAATTTCTGGAATCTCGGTCGGCAGCGAGCCTTCTTGGACTGTGACTCTGAAGTGTTCCTCTGCGAGTCGCGCTGCCTCCTCATCATGATAAAGTTTGGTGATCTCCCTGGCGAGAAGCTGCTTAAACTGCATTGGATTTTCTCCGGCAGTCATTGCTTGGCTCATAGATTCTATTTCTGTCATTGGCGTATCGGTGAGCAAAGTAAAGTACTCAATAATCTGTTCATCGGCAATGCTCATAAGTTTGCCGTACATTTGATTTGGTTCTTCAGTAAGGGAAACAAAGTTGCCGTAAGATTTGCTCATTTTTCTACCGTCAGTGCCATTGATAATGGGGCAGGTCAGAACCCATTTTTCTCGGTTGTTGTAGCTTCTCTGGAGTTGTCTACCCATCATCATGTTGAAAAGCTGATCAGAGCCGCCAATTTCTAGATCGACGTCCATAGCTACACTGTCGTATCCCTGCAATAAAGGATACAAAATCTCATGGCCGAAAATAGGTTGCTCGTTCTTGATTCTCTCCTGGAACATGTCTCGCTCGGTTAGTTGCTGGACTGTTGTCTTGGCGAGCAGCTTAATCATATCTGCATAAGTGAGTTTATCGAGCCAGTCTCCGTTGTAGCGAATTTCAATTTTATCGAAGTCAAGAATCTTGTTAGCCTGAGATTTCCAGGTCTTGAAATTCTCTTCGATCGCCTCGTCGGTGAGAACTGGTCTGGTGCTGTCTCGACCTGTTGGATCACCAATGCGCACGGTGCCATTACCAATTAATAAAATAACTTGATGACCAGCGTCTGCAAATTGTTGTAGTTTTCTTAGAACCACCGAGTGACCAAGGGTGAGAAGTGAGCCAGTTGGATCAATGCCGAGGTAAATTCTGATTTTTTTCTCAGACATCAGTTTTTCGAGCGAGGCAATATCTGGAAGTATTTGCTCGACTCCGCGAGTGAGAATTTTTGGAGTAATTTCTGTCATCTTTTTATTGTACCCTATATTTATCACTTACTGATAAAATGGACACATGGTACTTCGCGCACAACTCGACTTCTGGCTTCTGGTTTTCAACAACAAGCTGCGGTACTATTGGTACGTCATGTTCAGAAAACTACAAAGACGACAAAAGTCTGTGGCTCGTTCTCGAAGAAGTACGGGGTTTGTTACTCAAAATAAGCGTAAATTATTAAAGTTTAAAATCATTCGTTTTCTAGCGATCGGTGGGGCCGTTGGTATTGTTGTAGCAATTCTTCTCTTTTTTGGCTTATTCGCTTGGTTTTCAAAAGACTTGCCTGCTCCAGGAGAAGTTGTCAGAAGGTCTGGATTCAGTACAAAAATCTTGGATCGCAATGGCGAACTTTTATTCGATCTCTACGATCAAGAGAGGCGCACTCCTGCGGCCCTTTCTGAATTACCCGAGGATCTGAAAAATGCCACGATCTCCGTAGAAGATAAAGATTTTTATAAGCATGGCGGCTTTGACATGATGACGGTGCTGCGCATTCCCTATAATTTTATTGCTAGACAAAGACTGGTGGGTGGATCGACCCTGACCCAACAACTTGTGAAGAATGCTCTTCTTACTAATGAGCGAACGGTAACTCGCAAGTTCAAGGAGCTTGTCTTATCTCTTCAGCTCGAGAGAACTTTTACAAAAGATCAGATTCTAGAAATGTACTTGAATGAAGCACCATATGGAGGAACTGCCTGGGGAGTTGGAACTGCGGCAGAGGTGTATTTTGACAAACCAGTCAGTGAGTTGAACTTGGTCCAGTCAGCAATTCTCGCCGGTCTGCCGCAAAGACCATCTGCATATTCGCCATTTAGTGGCCAGGTTGATGATGACGGAGAGCCTCTTTGGAAAGTTCGCGCCAAAGGTGTACTTAGAAGAATGCGAGAGGACGACCATATTACAGAGCTCGCCTATGACCAAGCTCTTTCAGATCTGAATACAGTTGAGTTTTCGAAAAAGCAGCTCCTGATTAAAGCGCCTCACTTTGTCTTCTATGTTAGAAATCTTTTAGACGATTTGTATGGGGAAGAAGTTGTCACAAACTCGGGATTTAAAGTCACCACAAGTTTAGATCTGAAACTGCAGCAACAAGCGGAAGAGATAGTCTTGGATGAAGTCTCGCAAGTTGAGGGACTGAATATCACCAATGGAGCCGCTCTGGTTATGGACCCAAGATCTGGGGAAATTTTGAGCATGGTTGGTAGTAAGAATTTTTCAAGTGAAGATATTGACGGCCAATTCAACGTCGTCGTCGATGGCTTGAGGCAGCCTGGATCTTCGATTAAGCCAGTGACATATCTAACCCTCTTACAGCGTGGCTATACTCCTGCCTCAGTTCTGAATGATACTCCAACTAAATTTGTTAGTAATGAAGGAGCTGATGCTTATGAGCCTGGGAACTATGATGGAAAATTTCACGGTCCCGTCTCTGTGCGTGATAGCTTAGGTAGCTCTCTTAATATTCCTGCTGTTAAGGCATTGGCGTTGGTTGGAATTGATTCATTTTTGCAGCAGGCTTATGACATGGGTTTTGTTACTTTGCAGCCAACTCAGGAAAATAAACGCAGATTTGGTTTAGCCGTGACCCTAGGAGGTGCTGAAGTTCACCTAATTGACACGGTTACAGCTTATAGCTCATTTGCTACGGGCGGTATTAAGACTGAGCCTGTTGCTATTCTTAAAATTGAAGATAAGAGTGGCAATACGATTTTTGAGCATAAGCCCGTAGAAGGAAGACGACTTTTTTCTGAAGCTGAGGCGTTTCTTATTAATCATATTTTGTCAGACAACGCGGCACGCTCCATTGCTTTCGGAACCAGATCTTTGCTGAATATTAGTCCAAACATTGCTGTAAAAACTGGAACTACTAATGATCAGCGTGATAACTGGGCAATTGGTTGGTCAAGGGAAATAGTAGTTGGTGCTTGGGTTGGAAACAATGATAACAGTCAGATGAAGACTGTTGCTTCGGGTGTTTCGGGAGCGACGCCAATTTGGAGGCGCATCGTTCTTGCAGCACTTGATTCTGGCTACTCGGATCCAGAGTGGGAGATTCCCGAGTCAGTTGAAAAAGTCATGGTCGACAGTATTTCTGGTTATCCAGAACACGATGGTTATGCGAGCAAGAGTGAATATGTTTTGGCAAACACACTCCCCTCTCTTCCAGATTTGATTCACACAAAACTAAAACTCTGCAGAGGTGAAAACAAATTAGCTCCAGAGGCCAGAATGGCTTCAGGTGATTACGATGAGAAAGAGTTTATTGTTCTAAGAGAAAATGACCCACTCTCATTAGACGGCATTAATCGTTGGCAGGAGGGTATCAATTCCTGGATTAATGCTCAGGAAGATGGGCGTTATAAAGTTCCAACTGAGTACTGCGGTGACCAGAGTGAGATTTATATCGATCTGAAAAGGCCCGAGAACGAGAAAAATTATTCTGATGAAAATATCGAAGTTGAGATTCAGTCTGATTCTGGTGATGGCATTGAAAAAATTGAGTTAATCGTCAATGGTTCTGTCAGGGAAACCATAAATGACCGCAACTACAAGGGGAAAATTAAGCTAGGTGCGGGAAGATATGAAGTTTGGGCAAAAGCTTACTCCAGGTCAGGAAAAACTAAAGAATCCAGCAAGAAAAAAATCGGTACAGGGGGAGTTGATTGGAAAACTCCCGATCCAACTCCGACGCCATCTCCAAGTCCTTCGCCCACGCCGACTCTAAGCCCAACGCCATCTCCGACTCCCACCCCAACTCCAACGCCAACTACAACTCCATAGTCTTTTTTAGTTTTGTTTCCAAAATAATTGCTAGTCCTACGGCTATGAGAAGCCTTCCTTGCGGCAGTGTGTAGAGATAGTGATCAAGGCTGAGTAGCGGCGTGAACAAGGCTGAAAAAAGAAGTAGTGAGTCAATATCTATAGCCTTCATTTTCCTTGGAAAAATTAGTAGAAGACCAATTAATCCAAGCAATCCAACTTCCGAAAATAGCAACCAACCAACATGATGAGCTGGTTGAGCGAATTGAAATAAAGCAGAGTCGTTGGTATTAGTGATTAAAGAAGGAATGAAACCATTAAAACCTACTCCAGTCACGGGATGATAGATAAACATATTAGCTGCTTCTTTATTCAGGGAAACTCTGCGTCCCACACTTGAATTACTTGATATTAGCTGTGCCAAAATAAGTAGAGTCGGGGTAATAAGAAAGACAAACCAGAGGGATTTTATTATTCTTGTTTTGGTAATTTTTTGCCAAGATTTTTTCTTGTAAAAGACTAGAGCCACAATTGTCGCACTTAACCATGCTGAAATTGAAAAGGTTAAAAAGATTGCAATTACTCCAAGAGTCAGAGCTAAAGCTAGAAAAAACTTGTTAACTTGTTTTTTTCGCAACCACACTAAAGTCATTAGGCCTACTAAGACACCAGCTAGAATATTTGGATGAGGCGTGGTCCCGCTCGGCAGAAGGTACTGGACTCCGAACAGAGTCTGGTTGGCAATGCCAGCATACTTAAGCAGATTGCTTTCACCAAAGAGCCAGTAGCCTCCTAAAGAGTGTTGAAAAATAAATTGGTAGATCGCCAGGGATGATTGAAAACATATGGTGGTAATTAAGCTGTAAGCCACCAAGTTGCTATGAGTAACAACCTTGGGCAATTGCAAAATTGTGGTTGTAACTACTGCTGCGATTAGAAGCTCAAGAAAAAACCAGAGACTACTAGTCGGGACTGGAGAAAATACTTGAATAACGGCTAAAACTACAACAAAACCAATTGACTTCCAGTGAGTTCGAAAGCTCATCATTCTTGAGATTAGAGCAACACAAATCAGTAGTGTCGCAATTAGCTCGCTTGCGTACAGTTTTGGAATTAGATAATCAACTCTAAGTCCACCAAAGTAGCCAAGCTGACGGTCTAAAACATAGAATAAGTTGCTGGGAATCAGGAAGATCAGCAGTCCTAATAGAGCTGAAGTAAGTTTAAAAAAAAGTTGGTTAGTTCGCGAGTTCTCCGACAAGATGTCCTTGCCAGTCACTCTCAACGAGAGCAACAAGTTGTTTTCGAATAGGGGCGACCATCTCTGAAGAGATTGGTTGGTCTGGATGGCGATAAATAATAGTGAATGTGAAATTTCTATTGTAAATAGTCTTGAGGTTGACTTCTTCAATCAGAGAGTCGGCGTTTGTTAAAGCTTTTATCAATTCTCCAACTTTAGTCTTTTCTTTTAGAGTGAAAGTCAGGTCTTCGATCAGAGCCGCTGTTTTTGGTAGGGCTTTATAGGTTGGATGAGATGAGCTCAACTGTACTAATTTTGCCATTTTTAATTGAATAGTCACGCGCCCGTTTTTTACTGCAATTTGGCCAATTGAGTCAGGAGTGCCATTGACCATAATATTTCCGACTTGGTCATCAGATTCTAATGGAGATATCAATGTATTATAAATATGAAGCTTGGTGAAAAGTAACTCTAGATCACCTCTGACTGTTCGATAATCTCTGTTTGAAACCATTGCCAAAGTCAGTTCCTCATTCGGCAGATCTTTTTCTTGAGGTATATATATATTTGCAAGTTCAAAAACAGAAATTGAGCTTCTTTCAGTATTTCCATCGATGACGCTCTCTAGAGAGGGAACCAAAGATCTTCGTAAGTAGACTTTGTCATCAGTGAGAGGATTAGAAACTTTCAGATGATTTTCTAAGTTAAAACCACTTGTCTTTGCTTCAGTTTCACTGACCATTGAGTAGGTATAAACTTCTTGCCAGCCGATCGCGCTTAGAAACTCTTTAGCTCGGTGTTCTAGACCAAAGTTGGTAGCTTTTGGTCGATTAAGCGGAATCGCCGTAGGCATTAGAACACTTGGAATGTTGTGATAGCCGTAAATTCTAGCAACTTCTTCAATGATGTCTGCTGGAATGGCGATATCTGGCCTAAAGCTTGGTGGAGTGATCGCTAAAACGTCACCCGCGATACTTGTATTGCACTCTAGTTTCTCGAGCATTTTTGCCGCATCTTCAAGAGATAATTTAAATCCCAGATACTCAGAGAGTTTTATGGTGGTAAGGCTTATCTCTGTCGGAGGAATTTTATTTGGGAAGTGATCATAGACTTCGCTAGATACTTCGGCTTGGCAAAGTTCTTGGTAGAGCTTTACTCCCATCTTCATCACATCACTGGCAAGATTTGGATCAACATTCTTTTCCATGAGCTGCGCCGCTGTGGTTCTAATCGAATGAGTCATGCTGGCGAAGCGTACTTTTTTGGCATCAATGGACTCCATTAATAAGAGAACGTTTTTAGTACTTTCGTCAATCGAAGTATTCTTCGTTCCTTTTATAGATGGTAAGTCAATGATCGTGCCTTCGCCGTTTTTAAAAACTACTTCTCCGCCCACTGCCGTGAACGATTCACCGTCTAAGGTTTCGAATGTCTCTCCCGCGCCTGCCTCAACAATGCGGATTTCATTCCCGGTAGCGACTAGTTTGTCATAGTCAAAAGCATGGCAAGGATAGCCAAGTTCGTGAGTAATATAATTGGTAATATCAATAACTGCATCATGGACATTCATCTCGATTTGTTCTAAGCGATCTGCCATCCATTTTGGAGTTTCCGTTCTATTTACGGAGCTCAAAACGACACAGATCGTTCGATTGTTAAGTTCATCATTTTCAAGAATTCTTGGTAGAGGTAAGGGATTGTTTGCCTTTGAGACATTGGGTAAGTTCAATGGCTTTAGTTTTGCTACGACTCCGAATTGAGGCAAAATGGCCGCCGCTTCTCTAGCGATACCTCTAATAGACATCGAGTCAACTCGATTGGTTGTGACCTCAATATCATAGACGGGTTCACCGTTATGATCGTTGATTCGCTCTACCGAAGGACCGGAAAGTGATAAATAATCTTGGATTTGCTTAGGTGTCGCCTCTGTATCGAGATGCTCTAGGAGCCAGGAGTGTGGGATGAGAATGTTCATATTAAAATTGCTCCAAAAATTTAAAGTCGCCGCTGTAAAGCAGTCTGATATCGTCAATTTCTAAGCCTTTTTTCAGGGTGTAAGTTCTCTCTATTCCCCAGCCAAAAGCAAAGCCTGTGTAGACATCTGGATCAATACCACCTGCCTTTAGAACATTTGGATGGACCATGCCGCAGCCGCCGACCTCATGCCAGCCCGATTTGCAGAAACGGCATTTTTCTGTTTTACCATCCTGGGCAATCTCTCCGGTGCCTGAGCAAATATGACAGCTAAAATCTACTTCGAAAGAAGGCTCTGTAAATTGAAAATGGAATGGTCTGATGCGACTTTTAGTTCCAGGACCATAGAACTGTTCAGCGAAGTAATCAAGAGTGCCCTTGAGATGTTGGATGTTAATGCCTTTATCGACAACTAGGCCTTCAAATTGGTGGAACATTTGAGTGTGTGTAACATCCTGTTGCCTTCTGTAGCAGCGAGCAATGTTGATCATTCTGATTGGAGGCTCCCCCAACCTTTCCATTTCTCGGACCTGACCATTCGAGGTGTGTGGAGTGAGAACAACCTGGCCCTTTTCATCACTTCTCGGTAAATCGACAAAGAAAGTTTCCCATTCATCGCGCGCTGGATGGGAAGGTGACATGTTTAAACTTTCGAATGCATACCAGTCCCAGTCAACTTCAGGATATCTGACTCTGGTAAAACCAATGTGCTCGAAAATACCTGTAATTTCTGCCATGGCTTGTGAAATTGGATGTACATGGCCAACTTCTGGTTTTTCGCCAGGTATGGTCAGATCAACCCAACGCTTATCTTTGACCTCTCTGCCCGTACTTGAAGCCAATACAGTTTCAATAGCTGTTTTAAGCTGATTTAAGGCCTTGCCAGCTGTTTTTCGATCGGTTGGCTCAACCTCAGTGATTTGTTTTGAAATAATTGTGAATAAGCCATTGTTGGACAAAAACATTTTTTCTAGATCAGAGCGAGTGGCGCTTGCCTGCTGCTGAAGCTTCGCCTCGATATCGGCAAGTTGTTCTAGGAATGTTGTAATAGTCATGCTTGTTTATTCTACCAGTAAAAAACCCCGCGGTTGCGGGGTTTCTATTTTCTGTTAATTAGTTGTTTTTACCCGCGAGCTTGTTTTATGACTTCTCCAAAAGCACTAAAGTCTTTGACAGCTAAGTCAGCGAGCATTTTGCGATTGATTGAAATATTAGCTTTTTTCAAGGCCGCGATGAACCATGAGTACTTTAATGAATTATCAAATTCTCTCAAAGCCGCATTGATTCTCAAAATCCAGAGTTTGCGCATGTCGCGTTTTCGAAGTCTTCGACCAACATAGGCGTATTGACCAGCATGAAGCAAGGCTTCATGAGCGCGTTTATAAAGTCGACTATTGGCACCGCGAAAACCTTTGGTGGCTTTGAGAACCTTATTGTGTCGACGTCTTCTGGTAATTCCTGTTTTTGCTCTTGGCATATATATTTCCGATCCTAGGCTAGTCCAAGCATTCGCTTGATTTTTCTGGCAAATTTACCAGTTACTTGTTGTGGTGTTCTGTATTTTCTCAAAGTTCTCTTGCTTTTGTTTCTACGTAGATGTCTCATATTCTGAGATCTGCGCATGACTTTTCCAGTCTTAGTTATTTTGAAGCGTTTTGAAACTCCAGATCGTGTTTTTTGTTTATTTTTTGTCATTTGGTTTTACTTTTTTTACTGGTAGTAGTTGTGCTATCAGTTTTTTCCCCAACATTTTTGGTTCTAGTTCTACAGTTGAGTATTCAGATGTTCTCTCAATCACTCGTGCAAAAACTTGTTGACCAAATTCTTGCTTAGTGATTTGTCGACCTTTGTACTGCAGACTGAGTCTAACCTTATCTCCTCTTTTTAGGAAGGTAGATACTTTCTTTAGTCTGGCTTCAAAGTCTCCATCACTCATAAAAGGGGTGAACCGCACCTCTTTTAATTCTTGTGTTTTAGCTCGTTTTCTTCCAGCCGCTGCCTTTTGTTGCTGCTGAAACTTGAATTTACTCAGTTCAATTAGCTTAACAATCGGTGGCGTTGCTAGTTCGTTTACGAGCACCACATCTTTGTCTTCTTCGCGAGCTCTTTGAATAGCTTCGCTCAGAGAAATAGTGCCTATCATCGCACCATCTTCAGCAATTGCTCGGACGTCTGTAGCACGAATTTTTTCGTTCGCAACTAAGCGGATTCTTGGCTCTCGCCTTTTAACTCTACCTTTTCTTATCACTGTTTGTGAGTATCCCTTCGTCCTGTGCAACTACTATTCTGCCAGATGTGCACACAATGTTGGTATTGTACACGAGTCTTTTCGGAAAACAATAATGGGGTGGTATAATCACCTTTCATACGTGAACTCGTAGCTCAGTTGGTTAGAGCGCCACATTGACATTGTGGAGGCCAGAGGTTCGAGTCCTCTCGAGTTCACCATTTTTTTGCAGGTTATCCCGCACTGATCGAACTAGATTTCTCGTGATTCATCATTTCTTGAACTTGGCTGGTCTTTTCATAGCCACTGCCTTCAATTCGGCCACCCTGCTTCTTTTTCTTCTTTTTGCTCTTTTGTGCTGAGGCGTTAGCCCAGGTTCTAGCACTTCGAATTTTCTGTCTTAAAAGCATGATGAAGGCTCGAAGTTGGGCAAAAAAGTTCTTAAAGTAAGCGCCTCTTTCTCCAACGTCTACGACCTCGGTCATGAGGGTGATCTCCACATCTTTTTGAAAGGCGCCAATATCTTTAGCAAGAAGTCTGAGTTCTTTTCGAATTTCATCGATGTCTTTTGCGACTTGTTCTGCTCTGGCGTCAAAAATGTCTTTGGCGTCGACTGGATTAACCTGATCATGGAGTTTTCGTCTGAGCGCTTCTCTCTTTTCTTTTTGAGCAGCTAGCTCTTGTTGCTCTTTGAGCATTTCGGGACTTGGTTGGGAGTTTGCTGTTCTGCGATCGCCTGGAAAGGCTCCGCCTGTTCTGGCTAGGGCTTCACTGAGAGTTTCTCCTGGAGTTTGCTGGGGTTTAGAGCCGTAAGCAGTTTTTTCAGTTTCTGCGAGCGCGCGAGCAAACGGATTAGCTTGGGCGCTTCCGTGAGAACCGGGCAATGGTTGTTTTTGTGTTCCTGTTTGCATTTTAGGTCGTATCTAAGATACGCACTTTAGTTTGCAGATTATAGGCTTGTTTCTGTCTGGTGTCAATCGCTTCTAGTGTACCACTAAAGTGAAAGAAGATGTTCGTGAACGCGCTCGTTGAAAAGGGATTGATGCACAACTGAGCGATACTCTGGATTATTTCTCTCTTTTTTGACAAATTCCTTGTCTTCTAGGGTGTCTAGCTTGGCGTCAATGTCCTTGTCTTCAATGGTAATTTTTGCTTCTTGAGCAATGGCGTCGGTAATGAGGACAGATTGGAGTTTGGTGACAGCGCGAACTGTAACTTGTTGGGAAAAATCCTCTTCGGTTTGACCGCTGCGTTTAAGATATTCTGCGATAGAAAGCTTCATACCTTGAAGTTGTCGCTCCATTTCTCTGATGTCTGCCTCGATTTCCCTTTTAACTAGAAGCTCTGGAACCTGAGGTCTGAACTCAGCTGCGAGATCAGAATAGATGTGTTGCAGGATGTGAGTTTTTTCTGCTTCTTCATCTTTTTTTGCAGGTTCTTTTTTATCTTTTGATTTTTCAGCCTTTTTATTTTGTTCAGCGATTTCTGCCTTAGCTTTTTTAATAGTTTTTTTAACGACCTCAGCATATTTAGGGAGTTTTAATTCTGGTTTTTCAGCGATGTGTGCTTCTATTTCCCAGTCACCGACTTTTTCGATTTTTACTGGGCGAAACTCTGGGTTTGTGAGGGGCTTGTGTTTGCCTTTTGTGACTGCTTCGGTATAAAGCTCTGGCAAGAGTTCTTGCAAGGCTTCCTGGGCCACTTGCTCGAAATCTAGATGCTGCTCTGCTACATTAGCAGGAACTTTTCCAGCTCGAAATCCTGGGAGTTTGAGTTTTTTCTTGAGTTTGTTAACCGCCAATGAAGAGGCTGCAGCAGCATCTTTAGCTGGAATTGTGATTTTTAAAATTGTATTGCCAACAATAATGTCAGGCTGTTTCTTTTCAGTTTTTTTGGTGTTTTTTTGATTTGTCATGGGCGGCATTATACCGTGACCTACTCAAGTATGGTATAAGTGATTGGTTATTTGATAAAGGAGCTCTATGAGTATGGAAAATAAGTCGACAACGCTGCTACATGTAATCTGCGATTACGTGGCCGGCGGCATGGAATTTGGGGAGATCACCAATCGTCTTCAGTTTCACCTGAGTGCTCCTCACGCTGTTCGAATTCATCCCACCGAAGTTCCCTCTCTAGATACAATGGCTATTGGTTTTGTTACGGCTCAGTATGCATATGCGCCAAACACTGGTCGCATGTTCATTTATGGAAATGCCGCTCCTAGAAGAGATAGTAACAAGGCGATGAAAAGCAACATTGACCATGGGATTAAATATGCTCGTCTAAACAATGGTGTGGAGATCGTTAACGTCTGGTCAGAATTTGCGTTTGGATTTGTTAAAAAAGATATTGTTGAGTTTCGCGATATTGACTGCCCCAACAGTGGCTCCCAATTTAGGTCTCGTGATTTCTTCCCAGAGAAAGTTGCTGAGCTAGTAAATGGCAACAGGTCTTCATTGGGCAAAGAACTTGATATTTCAGAGATCCCCGAGATTCCTTCTAATTTAATTGCTTGGACAGATGGTTTTGGCAATATTAAGACAACCATGCGCAAAACCGATCTAGAGAAGATGAAGCTTAAGCCCGGCGATAAAGTTCAGGTGATTCTGAATGGCGTCAGTATGCTCGGAGTGATTTCTACCGGCGGCTTTACGGTCGATCGAGGTGTTCTGGCTGTAAACGCTGGTTCAAGTGGCTACGAAAATCCTTTTGTCGAATTATTCTTGCGAGTTCATCACATGAGTGAAAAAACCGCGGCGGTCAGATTCGATTATCCAGAGGGCGGTTCGGAATTTAAGATCAAGCCACTCTAACTGAATCTGAAATTGACAGTATAATAGAAGTATATCGGCGCGGTACCAGAGTGGTCTAATGGCGAGGACTGCAAATCCTTCGATTCGCGGGTTCAAATCCCGCCCGCGCCTCCATACTATGCAACAACTGATTAAGATCATTGCCCAAATACAAAAATTTGTTTTGCAACATCGAGCACAAATTACGCTTTTATTTGTAATTGCTGAGTGGTCGATACTAGCATTAGTAGTCCTGGCAGTTCTTGTTTATAAATCTGGCAATGGTCTCTCACTGATTTTTCTTGATGAAGCTGGTAAGAAGTTTGGGACTCTTGGATTTATTTTGTACGTGTTTACCTTACTGCCAAGTTTGATAAGAAGATTGAAGCTTACGACAATTCAACCAATTGGAACTACCCTGATGGTTTTCAGACGCCATCTGGGAATTCTGATGTTTCTGAGTATTTATACACACCAATTTTTCACGACTACCTTGATCGCTTTAGTAATTGCCAAGTTTAACTTTGCTAACTTTGCTCCAAACTTACTTATCCACCATATAGTTGGCTACATTGCCCTTGGAATATTATTCCCTCTTTGGCTGACTTCGAATGATTTTTCAGTTAAGAAAATGGGTAAGTGGTGGAAAGTCCTTCATCGTTTCACATACCTTGCTATGTTTTTCATCATGATCCATGTAGCTCTGGTGGGAGAGCCACTTTATGCTATAACCTTGGGCATGATCGCTGTTCTTGAAATAATTGCTCGGTTTCGTAAATAATGCAGAAGCCAAAAACCTACTTTATCCACACATTCGGTTGTCAGTCCAACAAGTCTGATAGCGAGCGCATTGCGGGTGACTACCAAGCTCGTGGTTACACGGAGGCTGAATCTTGGCAGAGTTGCGACGAGCTAATCGTGAATACTTGCGCTATTCGTCAGAGGGCTGAAGATAGAGCGCGCGGTTTCATGCATAACGTAGTGACTCACTTTAATGAGCTAGGCCTAAAGCGTCCCAAAATTATTCTCACTGGCTGCATGACTCATCATGGCAATACCAAGCTTTACGAGATGATGCCACAGGTCGATGAAATACTACCTATCAATGAAGTTGGCTTTAATAATGCTGCCATTCGCAAGGATAAAAAACACGCCTGGGTGCCGATTTCCACTGGTTGTAACTCCTTTTGCACTTTTTGCATCGTTCCCTACTCCAGGGGTCGTGAACAATCGCGGTCATTTGACGAGATTATCAATGAGGTTAAAGATTTAGTTTCTCGTGGATTCACTGAGATTACCTTGTTGGGGATGAATGTGAATTCGTGGGGGTTAGAAAAGGTTGGAATTGGGTTTAGAAAGCTAATGATGGAAAGGGAAAGTTTTACTCGTTCCGATCTTCCGGATAATCAGTCGCAGTATCTTAAGCCAAAGGAGACTCCCCCATTCGTAAAGCTACTCCAGGCCATTTCGGCTTTTGAAGAGATAAAAATGATTAGATTTATGACCAGCAATCCCTGGGATTTTCATGACGAATTGATTGAAGAAATCGGTAGAAATAAGAAGATTGATCGCTACGTTCATCTGCCAGTTCAGTCTGGAAGTAATGACGTTCTGTATCGAATGAATCGAGGCTACACCCGCGAGCGATACATGGAAATTGTCAAAAAACTTCGAGCCGCAGACAGCGAAATTGTCATCGGAACAGATATCATTGTTGGCTTTCCAGGAGAGACAGAGGAAGAATTCCAGGAAACAGTTTTATTGGCCAAAGAGGTTTCTTGGCTAATTGGTTTCGTGGCCATGTATTCTCCCCGACCTGGAACAGCTAGCTGGCGAATTTATCCTGACGACATTCCTCATAAAGTGAAAAAACAGCGTTGGGATTTGCTTGATGAGTTGATCAATAAGAGAAACTTGTCAACCCGTCCTATCGTAGTCTAATGAAAAACAATAAGACAATCATTTCGATCGTTGGTGAAACGGCATCGGGGAAAACGGCCGCGGCATTCCAACTTGCCAATTACTTAATTGAAATAAATTCTTGCTCAGGCGTTGATATCATTTCTGCCGATTCTCGCCAGGTTTATAAGGACATTGCAGTTCTCTCAGGTGCGGATATTCCCGAGGGTTTTAATCAGAAAACAGAGCAAGGCTTGTTGCCATTTCTCGAAAAAAGCTCGATCAGATTGCATGGAGTTGGCATTTTAGAAGCAAACGAAGAGTGGTCGCTGGGACAATTCCAAAGGTTTGCTCTAAAGCTGATTGATGAAGCTCTTGTCCAGAATAGAAAAGTAATTATTGTGGGTGGAACGGGTTTATATCACATGCAGTTATTTCAGACTGAATCTAGACTTAGAGTGCCGCCGAATATTGAGTTAAGAGAAAAGGCGGAAAAAATGTCTCTTGAAGAATTGCAAAATTGGCTGTCCCAGCTTGACCCATCCAGAATTGCAAAAATGAACAATTCAGATCTGCAAAATCCACGTAGGCTGGTTCGGGCCATTGAACAGGGCTTGGAAGCAGGTGATACTAAGCCGAGCGTTGAGTTGATAAATCCTAAGTACAGTCACAAAATAATTGGAATTCGAAGTCAGACTTCAGAGCTAAAGCTTAAAATTGCTGAGCGCGTGAAAAATAGATTTGATGGTGGAGCGGTTCAGGAAGTTAAAAAATTACGTGA
The DNA here is from genome assembly GCA_964586055.1 of uncultured Pseudomonadales bacterium. GTDB lineage: Bacteria > Patescibacteriota > Microgenomatia > UBA1400 > PJMF01 > UM-FILTER-42-14. Next base: position 29,411 of record CAZPFX010000006.1, read on the forward strand.
TTTTCTCGAGCTTGCCTCTGGCATTAAAACAACATTGGGATTTAAAAATATTGAAAGTTTTCTAGATGGAGACATTAATGAAGATGAGTGCATAAAGAGTTGGGTAGTCAGTGAATTAAAATATGCGAAAAGACAAAGAACTTGGTGGAAGCCAATTTCCAATATTGAATGGGTTGATGACGTGAAGGCTCAAAATATGTATACTAGAGTGGTATGTTAAGTCTTTTTTCCAAACGAACTGAAATAGCTGTGGCTCGAAGTACGGTTTTTTTCATCTTTGGTATTCTTCTAGGTTCATACTTCCTGTTTCAAATAAGATCCATCGTGATCTTGGTGTTTTTGGCCTTCATTATGATGGTGGCCTTGAATCCAGTTGCCCAAAAACTCCAGAAATATTTGAAGATGCCTCGAATGTTGAGTATCGTTTCGACATATATTTTGTTAATTACAATTCTTAGCTTGCTAATAGGTTTAGTTTTGCCTCCGCTTTTTATTCAGCTTTATGCTCTCTTGAAGACAATCGACATTCCCCTTTTACAAGAGTATGTTGCTCGACTGAATTTTAGTTTATCAGCTTCAGATATTTCTAACATTGCCGATCAAGTTGGAAGCTCAGTCTTTACAGTGATGGGAGTAGTCCTTTCTACTTTTGCTGGAATATTTACAACTTTCACTCTTTTCGTTTTGTCATTCTTCATGCTTATCGAAAGACCAGTTCTCCATAAAAAAATTGCTTGGTTTACGTCCGACAGAAAGCATTTTGAGGCTGCTGAGAAATTTTTGATCACAATTGAGAATCAACTAGGTGGTTGGGTTCGCGGCCAGTTAGTCCTAATGCTAGTTATTGCCGTATTCACATACATTGGCTTCTTGTTAATTGGCATTCCATACGCTTTGCCATTGGCGATTTTAGCTGGTTTCCTTGAAATATTGCCAAATATTGGTCCAACTATCGCTGCTGTTCCTGCGATAACGATTGCTTATATCAGCTCTGGTCCCGCTCTTGCCGTAGTTGCTCTGCTTTTTTCGATTCTTGTCCAGCAGCTTGAGAACAATGTTATTGTTCCAAAGGTAATGAGAGAAAATGCCAATGTTAATCCGCTAATCTCAATAATCGCAATCTTAATTGGACTGCAGTTGGCGGGCGTAGTTGGTGCCTTGTTGGCCATCCCCCTCTACATTGTTATCAGAACGGTGTACGGATCATTCTTCAGAGCTTAAATGCTATAATTCACTTAGACTGTGCGACCGAGCGATGGCTCTGGTACGTTTACGTTCCAGAGAGGAAAGTCCGGACAGCAAAATGTAGGGTGCCTTGTGAAAACAGGGGAGTTGTCACTTGTGACAACGACAGTTAGAGCAACAGAGACGAGTCCCTCCTTTGGAGGGGGTGAAACGGGCAATCCTCCCCGCTGCAACCAACGACCTTCACCATAATGGACACATTTCCTTTTTCGGTGATAATGACATGGGCATAGATAGATCATCGTTTCAAACAGAATCCGGCTTATGAGTCGCACAGTCTATATAAATCCGAACCACAATTTTTGTTCATTTGTGGTTATAATGCAAATATAAGGAGGTCTTATGTACAACACATTAAGCCAATTTTTCAGCCAATCTGTTTCCGATATCGCCATTTTCTTACCAAGACTTGCTGCAGCGATTCTTATTTTTCTAGTAGGTATAGCTTTAGCAGGTGCTCTTCGAAAGCTCGTTGTTAAGCTTCTTGATAAACTAAGATTTTCCGCCGTTTTGAAGAACACTCCAGTCGAGCATTTTGTTCAGAACGCAGAGCTCGCTCAACGAGTCGAGGATGTTTTGGGAAGTATTTTATATTGGTTAGTTATGTTGGTAGTGGCTCAAACATCTGTAAGCGTCATGGGCTTAGCTTCTCTCTCAGTTCTTTTAGAAAGAATTCTTGGTTATCTCCCACAGGTGTTTTCAGCTGTCCTAGTACTCTTTATAGGTATTCTAATTTCTGGATTGGTTGAGAGTCTGGTTAAAGGTGCCCTCAGAAGTCTTGACGCCAAGAGCGCCAGAGCTTTGGGTAAAGTGGCCAGCTACTCTGTAGTAACAATTGTAGTTCTCATTGCTCTTTCAGAACTTGGAATTGCACAAGAATTTATTTTCATCTTGTTTGTTGGATTTGTTTCAACGCTCTCACTTGGCTTCGGCTTAGCTCTTGGTCTAGGCGGCAAAGACTTGGTTGGCAAACTTTTAAAAAGCTGGCACGCTGATATTACGAGCAAAAAATAAGCTTATCTACTTGTTCCTAGGTGCAGAACAACAATGCAGGTGTTGTCGGTATATTTGTCGTATGAGTTGCAGTCTATTGCTAACCCCATATCTCTATAATCGTCTTCAAGAAGTTGAGCATCATGCATCGGACTTTCTTGCCACTTCTTAAGGGTTTCCCAGGCAGAAGTTGTTCCAAAGGCTAGATTTTCTCCTGCCCTGGCGTAAGTATACCCAGCCTTAGTAAAAAATTGCCAGGGAGCTTGGTTGTCCTGATTTTGATGTCGCCAGTATTTCTTTGCGACCATATCCGAAAGTTTATACTTAGCGCTGATTTCTAGCGACTGGTGCGCCTTCAGCACGGTCTTTCCCTGCTCTCTTCTATAGCCATTTATCAGACCATAGAGTTTGTCAGCTTCTATTTCTCGGGTGGTTTTAGTCCCAAGAACCTGGGTGTTTTCAGGTTTCGGGGTTGGAGTCGTTAGCTGAGGTTGTTTTGATTGTTTTGAAACTAACATTGAGGATACGGTAACGCCTCCCGTTACTACAGCAATGAAACCAGCAACAGCTATAACTTTATAATCAATCATTCTTTATAAGTGTAGCACTTACCTAGATCTCTGCTCGATACTGAAGAGCTTCGGTAATGTGTTTAGATTCAATGATTTTAGAACCTTCTAAGTCGGCAATTGTCTGAGCAACTTTAAGAGTTTTGAAGTAACCCCGGGCTGATAACCTCAATCTTTCAGCGGCCTTGGTCAAAATATCTCTCCCCTCGCTTGTCGCGAGGCACATTTTTCTGGCTGAAGTCCCGTCAAGATCTCCATTTGTTCTAAAATTAGTGCCGCCTAGTCGTTCTGACTGCAACTGCCTTGCTTCGAGAATTGAATTTCTGACTAGTTCTACTGAATTATCATTGTTTAGAATTCCGTTGGCCAGTGTTCTAGTTTTGACTGCCTCGACCCTAACGTGAAGGTCGATTCTATCTAGGAGAGGGCCAGAAAGTTTTCTGGTGTATCTTTGTCTAACGGGAGGGGTGCATGTACAGGGTTTGTGAGTACCCCAAAATCCACACGGACAAGGATTTGAGGCAGCTATGAGGGCAAAATTAGCAGGGTAAGTAGCGGTACCAACTGCCCTGGTTATTGTGACTTCTCCTGACTCTAGAGGTTGGCGCAAAGATTCTAGCGCAGAGCGGGAAAATTCCGGCAATTCGTCAAGAAAGAGAATGCCAGTGTGGGCCAAAGAGATTTCTCCAGGTAATAAATTTGAACCACCGCCAATTAGCCCTACTGTAGAAGTGGAGTGGTGCGGAGATCTAAATGGTCTTTCTGAAATAATTTTATTGTTTATGAGTCCAGCCACAGAATGAATCTGGGTGGCAGCTATTGCCTCTGTTTCTGATAGCGGCGGCTGCAGTTCTGCAGCCGCCTTAGCAAGCATACTTTTTCCAGTACCTGGAGGTCCAACCAGGTGGATGTTGTGCCCACCTGCGATTGCAATAGTGAGAGCTCTTTTGGCCTGAGTTTGCCCTAAAATTGCCTGCCACTGTTCGGAACCATTAGTTGTAGCGCTTTCAAGATCGATTCTTTTACTTTTAAGTTTTGGCCAAATCTTGTCTCCCTTCGATAGCTCAATAAACTCAGCCAAAGAACTGATGGCAACAATTTCAATACCATTTATGAATGAGACTTCTTCTGAATTGGCCACAGGAAGAACAACTCTACTAAATCCGAATTTTTTAGCAGAAAGTACGAGTGTTAAAGCTCCTCTAATTGGTTTGAGTTGTCCATCTAGTGATAATTCTCCAAAGAAAAGTGTCTTGTCAGTTTCGATATGAATCTCTCCATACATTTTCAGTAGCCCGACAGCAATGGCTAGCTCAAGACCGCTGCCTTTTTTTTGCAGATCAGCTGGGGCAAGATTTACAACCGTTCTTTTTGACCTGATTCTAATGCCACAATTTGTTAAAGCTGCCGTGACCCTCTCCTTGGCTTCATCTACTGATTTGCTGGGTAACCCAATAAGCACAAAACTGGGAATACCTTGAGTGGTGTCAACTTCGACCTCAATAAGAACTGGTTGAAGACCAATTAGAGTGGCGCTGAAAACACGTGAGAGCACAGTCTCTATTTTAGAAGCTCAAGCTTACATGAAGCGTAGGGCGTTACGTATTCAAGACTTGCTCGACCAAGCGATTGCAGTAACCGAACTCGTTGTCATACCAACTAATGACTTTTACTAGAGTCCCTCCGACGACATAAGTTAGGTCGAGATCAACAATCGAAGACTCTCTGCGACCAACGATGTCTGATGATACTAAGGGCTCATCAGTTGTAGCTAGAACTCCGCGCCACCTGTCGGTTTGACTTGCCTGTCTGAAAACTTCATTGACCTCGTCTTTGGTCGTGGCTTTCTCTACTAAGAAGGTGATGTCGGACAGAGAGCCTACCGGAGTTGGAACTCGAACTGCTAGACCGTCAAAAAGGCCAGCAAGTTCTGGAATAATTTCCGTAGTAGCGACTGCAGCACCCGTTGTTGTCGGAATTATATTCGAAGCGGCGGTTCTGGCTCTGCGAAGATCCTTATGAGAGTTGTCCTGAGTATTTTGATCGTCTGTGTAGGAGTGGATGGTAGTCAGGAGTGCTTGTTTGACAACAAATCTATCATGCATGATTTGTGCAATTGGAGCAACACAGTTAGTGGTACACGAAGCATTGGAGTGAATCTTCTGCTCAGTGTTGAATTGATTTACACCAATGACACTAGTGCCGATGTTACCGCCTTTTCCAGGGGCTGAAATGACAACGGATTTTGCGCCACCAGCTATGTGGGCCATGGCTTTTTCTTCTGATGTAAAAACGCCAGTCGACTCGATGACGGTGTGAACGTCGTTAGCTCCCCAGGGAATCTTTTCTGGATTTCTTTGAGCTGTAACAATTATTTTTCGACCACCAATAGTCAAAGTTCCGAGTGTCGGATCTTCATCACTAGTCTCCTTATTTGATTGATGAACTTCGATATCAATTTGTTCAGTGAATTGACCGTAGTTAGAATCGTACTTGATTAGGTGTACCCAGTCGGCGAGAGGTATTGAGCCAGAAGTATTGATGACTTTTAAATCCATCTCTTGGCGATGATAGAGCCACCAAACGCGAAACGCGGTTCTTCCAATGCGGCCGAAACCGTTAATACCGAATGTTTTTTGGGCAGACATAATCTCTCCTTATTCTGAAAATTCTGTTTTTACGTCATTGCTAACAAAGGTGCCGATGTCTTCGCCGTCGACTGCTTTGACAAGGTTGTGTTGTTTGAAAAGTTCAAAAACCATGATTGGCATATCATTTTCTTTTGCCATTGCTAATGCCGCTGTATCCATGACATCGATGCCATCCTTCATAATTACTTCATTGAAGTTCATTGTCTTATATCTTTTTGCCGAAGGATCCTTCACTGGGTCGCTTTCGTAGATACCGTCGACTTTGGTAGCCTTCATGAGTACGTCACATTTAAGTTCGAGCGCATGAAGTGCTGCTCCGGTGTCTGTAGTGACATAAGGTACGCCCGTGCCTGCAGCGAGAATTACAACTCTACCCTTTTCCATGTGGCGAATAGATTTTCTTCTAATAAAACTCTCAGCTACCGCGGGCATCTGTAAGGCAGATTGGACTCTACAAGGAACCCCAGCTTTTTCCAGCGCATCTTGGAGAGCTAGGGCGTTCATAACTGTGGCAAGCATGCCCATGTAGTCAGCTGTCGCCCTCTCGATACCGTTCTTGGAGCCAGCGATTCCTCTGAAGATATTACCGCCACCAATGACGATAGCAATCTGGACATGTTTTATGTAGACCTCTTTTATCTGCTCTGCGACGTTCATCGCTGAGACGGGGTCTATGCCATAAGGTCGATCACCAATTAGGGATTCTCCACCCACCTTGAGTAAAATCCTCTTAAAACGCGTCGCAGACATATGGCCTTTCTTTTTATATTCCTATTTTTGCTTTAATTCTTAATAACTTCCATCTGATGTTATCACCCGTTCGAAAGATTTTATACCAGAAGGGATCAATAATGAGATCGTAAGTTCCGACAAACTCGACCAAGGTGCCGCCATATCCTTTTTTAAAACGATGAAAACCAAACCAAGGATGTTTTTTATCAGGTTCAGGGCCAAGAGAGCCCCAAAGGTCAAAAGATTTACAGCCTGCAGATTTTCCAAAAAGAATCATCTCCCAAAGCATTAAATTGCTCGCCATGACATCTCTGTGGATACTTCTAGAAGCTCCGTATGGGTAGTAGAGTACATTATTCTGAACAAACATGATCCATGAGGCAAGAGTTTTGCCTTCGTAGACTGCTGCAAAAATCCGAATCATTCCTGAGTCTTTAAGAGCAGTCCACATTTTGGAGAAGTAAGTTGGGGAGTGAGCATAGAAGCCCTGGCGCTTAGTTGTCTCAGCTAAAATTTCAAGATACTCTTCCATGCCAGCTTCAGAAGTTCTTTCTTCGATCTTGACGCCTTTTTTTGAGGCAACATTAACGTTATATCTAGTTTTACTTGAAAGATTGGCAAAAAGTTCATCATCTGTTTTGGTGAGATCAATGTTGAAAGAGTATTTTGTAAAGAGGGATCTGCCAGGCACAGCTCCATTTTTTTTCAAGAACTCAGCAATTTTCCAGTGTGCGCTTTTATCAGTAACGGGTTGTGCCACATTAGGCTCGAGTTTTATAGCGACTGCACCGTGTTCTTTAGCAATTTGTTGTAAGCTGCTGAGTTGGAGATCATCTGGTAGGTAGCTTTTTGGTAGATAGCCAATAGTTCTATTAATAAAAGGAATTGTGTGAAAACTCACCTGAAACGCGCGCTGAAGTTTGCCGTTTTCGAATAGACCAATTCGTTCAATTTCTACGCCAGTGTTTTTGCGGAAGTCACCCCACTCCCAAGTTTGTAGGGGGTGCTCAATAACTTTATTGTAAATCTCTCGTTCATCTTGTCTGAGTTTACGTAAAAGCATAGCGGAGTCCATTATAAAGGCTTACTGATTCGTTAGCTATCTATGAATGTGTCGATAGAAAGCTTGCCACTTAGAACATCTTCAAGCATATCGTCGTCAACTATGAGCGTTCTTTTTGTGCTGTAAGGTTTTGAATTCATAAAGGGTTGGAGGGTGTACTCGCCTGGCTCCTCAATGCTTTCAACAAGTTCCTGAGGAATATCTCTCAAAAAACGGCTAGGAAGCTTATTACTTCTGCTTCCAAATAAATATCTCGACATAGCTAGAGTCAGGTATAGTTTCTCTTTAGCTCTCGTCATGCCAACGTAGCAGAGTCGTCTTTCTTCCTCTAATTGATCTGGATCTAGCAAGGAGCGACTATGCGGTAGTAGCTCTTCCTCTAAACCGACTAGAAAGACAACTTTAAATTCTAAGCCCTTAGCTCCATGGAGACTTAGAAGGTTAACTCCTCGGTTAGTTTTTTTGCCAGTCGAGTCAGCAAATTGATTATCTTGGACTAGGGAAATGTTTTCTAAAAACTGCGTCAGTGAAGTAAATTGAGAGGCAACATTTAGAAGTTCTTGGATATTTTCTAGTCGGCTTCTATCTTCTTCGATTTCAGGATTGTATTTTTTTAGATACTCAGACACTTCAAGAATCTTTCTGATAACGTTGCCTGGATGATCCGTTGTCTGAAGTTTTTCAATCATATCTCGATTGGCTTCTACTTTCTCCAATCGTCTTTTTCCGAGCTTAGTTGACCTAGATCTTCCAACGGTATCATCGGGATTAGCAATAATTCGCGTGTATGAGAGCACATCTTTGATTTCTTTTCGATCATAAAACTTTGTGCCACCAATGAGTTGGTATGGGAGTCCTGCGTTTAGAAGAGCTTCTTCAAATAGTCGCGACTGAGCATTAGTGCGATAAAGAATGGCGATGTCGTTTAGCTCGTTTGTCTTTTGAATTGAATCTATGCATCTTAAAACATAGGCGGCTTCTTGTTCGCCAGTTTGGGCTGTGTACTTTGTTATTTTTGTCTGGTCGGTGTTTTCAGTCCAAAGTGTCAAGATTGGATGCTGAGTATTCTTTGAGACAATATTTGTTGCTGCATCAAGAATCACTTGTGTTGAGCGATAGTTTTGTTCTAAGCGATACTCTTTGCAATCAGGATAATCTGTTTTGAGAGCCAGCATGTTTCTATAATCAGCCCCTCTCCAAGAATAAATACTCTGCGAGAAATCTCCCACGACGAACAAATTGTTCTGAGGATGAGTGAGAAGTTTTGAGAGCTCGTATTGTGCCGCATTGGTATCCTGATACTCATCAATGAGCACGTGTTTAATTCGTTGTTGCCAACTTGTTCTGACTGCCTCGTCAGTTCTTAGGAGCTCTACTGCTTTTAACAATAAATCGTCAAAATCAAGAGCGCGGGCTTTTTTTAGTTCTAATTCATACTCTCTATAGATATTGGCAGCAAATTGTTGGAATTGGCTGACTGCTTTTCTTTCAAAATCAGAGGGAGACTCAAGCTCATTTTTAGCTTTTGAAATTGACGCTTTTACCGATTGTGGATTAGTGGCATTTGTATCGTAGCCATGCTTTTTGTATATATTCTTAATAAGTGTGAGTTGGTCGTTGGCATCATAAATGGTAAAGGAGGGATGAATGCCGATTGATTTGCCATGAAAGCGAAGCAACTTGGCGCAAATGCTGTGGAAAGTTCCACAAAGGGGCAAGTTTAAGCCAGTCAGACTCTCAATTCTTTCACGAATTTCGTGAGCCGCCTTATTTGTAAAGGTTACAATTAACAAATTTTCAGGATATATTTCATCACCTTTTTCAAGGAGCCAGGCTGCGCGGTAGGTTAAGGCTGTCGTTTTTCCGGAACCTGCACCGGCTAGTACAATCGCTGGTCCGTCGGTGTGTACGACAGCTTCTTTCTGTGCAGCGTTGAGTTTTTCTAGTGACAAGGACACGGCCATCATCCTAACATGTAGAGATTGCCAGTGGTATAGTGTTTCTATGAACAGATTTATCATTGCCAACCTAAAATCAAACAAAACTCGCGACTCGCTCAGAGCGTGGTTTGATGATCTGGGAGAGCTATCAATTAACTCCTTAGAAAAAGTAATCGTGGCAGTCCCCTATCCTCTTTTAGCCATGGCTCGCGATGAAATTATTCGTCGTGGCCTCCCAATTGAACTAGCCGCTCAAGATGTCAGCCCTTTTCCGATGGGAGCTTACACGGGCGAAGTTGCTGCAGACCAGTTAAAAGAATTTGGGGTGACATTCTGTATCATAGGTCACTCTGAGCGTCGTCGCTATCTTGGAGAAACGGATGAGTTGGTTTTTAAAAAAATTGAGATGCTTGGCCTTGCAAGGATTACTCCAATTCTTTGCGTTTCTGAGGAGTCTGTGGAGTCACAGCTGTCCTTATTGACTAATGCAAATGAGAAACTAATAGTCGCCTATGAGCCAATTGGCTCGATTGGAACAGGCAAAAATCAGTCAGTAGATATTGTTTCTGCTTTTGTCAAAAAAGTCAGGAGCGTGTTGCCAGACTTATCAGTCATCTATGGTGGCAGCGTTGATGAAATGAATATTAATGAGTATCTAATCGTGACGGATGGGGCTTTGATTGGCACCGCAAGTCTCGATGCTACTCAGTTTGCTAAGGTGCTGGCTGCTGCTCGAGTCGATGAGTGAGATCGAAAAGTGTGTAGTTTTCAGTTTTATAAATAACTTCATAATACTTCTCAAAATCGGCAATATTTGCGTCCCAGACTCGGATGGCGTTAGGCCCTATTACAGCATTGGTGACTCCATATTTTTCTTGTAAGTTGTTTGATCCAGGGTCGTGGAAGAAATTTCGCAACTCTTCTTCCTTTGAGTAGTAGTTGTAGCCGTGAGACCACAACCAGCCTCTAAATGTTAAAAATGATTGTCTGCCAGTGAGGTTGTATAGCCAGTGATTGTGAGGATCTCCAGTAATCCAAACTGATGATGTTGGGGTGTTAATTTTAACCCAATCCGCTAAACCCATTTCTTCAGCTGAGTATTCTTGATAGCTGTGAGTTGAAAATTGCAAAATTCTAAGGGCGTCAAGTCCTCCAGAAAGAGTCATGCAAATTAATAAAATGGCTGCTGACAATTTTGAAATGATCTTGATTCGACTTTGATTCCAGAGAGTCGCTATGCCATAGGCAGCGAGTAATGATATTCCAACGGATGACCAGACGATTAATTTTGTATTATCCCAAATCCATGGTTGAAATAAGAACAAATTTGGAAGGATAAAGAGCAAAATAAAAGGTGCAAAGATCAGAACTTTACTCCTTTTTTTCTTTGCTAGAAATCCCATTGCAAATGCCAACATTCCTACAATTAATGTAGGCCCCCAGTTTTGTGCCCAAAAGCTCAATGGAGAGATTCCCAGATCATTCGCGTACCAGCCAGGAAACCATTTAATATAACTGAATTTTGATTGGGCGCCCAGAAAAAATACTAGTAAAAGACTTGAAAAGACTGAAACAACTCCACCAATTGACCCCAGTCTTAATATTGATCGCCACGCGTCTTTGAGTTTCTTTTGTTTTAATATGTGTAGAAGACTCCAAAAAATTAGAATAAAACCTGAGGCAATGAAGCTGTGCGCATGTATGAGGGGTAGAAAGCTCAGGCCAATTATCAAGGTTAACATGGTCGCCATTGTGGTCTTTTTCTTATCTGTTAAAAAAGATTTATAAAATATGCTGAGCAGAAACAACGCAATTGGAAATCCAAAGGTAAAAGATCTTTGAGGTATAACCATACTTTGGATTACGGAGATCCATTGAATCCCAAGCTCGGGCATTCTGGTGTATTCCCTAGGTAACTGAGTAAGGAATTTAAAAAATGATTCAGCTTTCCATGCATCCACAAAAAAATACAGAAATCCAAGGCCGCCGTTAAATAAAAAAACCATGCTGGCAAGTTTTGCAATGATATGGGATTTGCTGATCACATAGTAAAAGTAATAAAGACTCACAACACTGAGCAATGAAAAAATAAAACTCGGGGTGATGAAGGCTTGAAAAAATGGCATCCCAATTCGGATCAGCACTCCAGAAATCCAGTCAGCAATAAATGGGTATTGAAGGGGTTCACCTATAAGAAGAGGCCCGTTTGCAGGAGAAAGAGTTCGATAGGCGAAAGCTGAGCCCATGGTGTAATGAACAGCCCAGTCTCCCCAAACATTAACATTTTGGGCAAATATAGACCCATCTGTTTTTTGCACGACAACGTAAGACCAAAAAATACTAAAAAATAATGTCCAGACAAGAAAAAAAACCCAAGTTGTTGCCGGCAGCGAGAGCAACTTGTTTCTCATCACTCCAACCTGGAGTAATCACTGCTAACCCACCCGAGAGAGCCGTTGAAGACGATGCTGTTCCAGCCGAGCTTCGATTCTCCACCAGCAGGTTGAGTAGTGTTTGCCTCAACAAAGCCAAGAGTGATGCTTTCGGTACTTGGTGCACTTCTGACTCTAAGAACTTCCTTGCCATCTTGAATAAAATTAGTTGGCAAAATGCGAACTAGCTGCCCACTCTGAGTTGCCTCAGCGCTAGGACTAGATTGTTTAATGTCTAAGGGTTCAGTTGTGTCTATGGGAGATGTTTCTATTACTTCCTCATTTTCGCTAACCGCAGGCTCCATTTCAGATTCTGAGATAGCCTCTAGCTTGGCAAGCTTCACTCTTACAATCATTCTGTAGCCTTGAACAACGTTAATAGTATGTTGCTGCGATTCATATGATGGCAGTGTTATCTCGAACTCATGCTGGCCAGGTTCTACTCCAGGAACTATTACTGGCGCAAACTCCTTTTCGTGACCGTCTAAAGCCACAATAGCTCCATCAGGAATAGTTATGAAGGAAACTTCAGATTGCTGTTTATTTTTCAAAGGCTCCATTTCATAAATGACTCCACCGCTAAGTTCTGGCCTAGTATCTGGTTTCCAAGTAATGACAGTGAGCAAGCCTTTTCTGAGAGTCACGGATGTCTCGTATGGAACCAGAGACGGATCGTCGGGTTCGATCCTGACCCCGTAGGTGCCGGGCTTAATGTTTTTCTGGATTAGAGGGGCTTTTTCTAAAAACTGACCATCTAAAAATACGGAACTAGGTTTATCAGTGGTGATTACTTGTAAACCAGCTGTAGTATTTTTATCTAAAAGACTGCATCCGCTCAAAAATATGCTTGCCAATATGGCAATGAGAAACCGTTTCATATCAGTAGTGTAGCATGCAACTACTTGGCTAAGGCGAGCTTGAGCACTTGATCAACGGAGGCAACGGGGTGGAAGGTAATTGTTTTTTTCACGCTGTCAGGAAGATCAGCCAAATCTCGTTCATTTTCTGCGGGAATAATGACGTCTGTACTACCCGCTCGATGAGCAGCGATGCTTTTCTCTTTAAGGCCACCGATGCGAAGAACTCGACCTCTGAGGGTTACTTCTCCAGTCATGGCCACAAATCTTTTCACTGGTTTTTTCGTAAATGCTGAGACGATAGCTGTAACCATAGTTACGCCCGCGGAAGGACCATCTTTGGGGATTGCTCCTTCTGGAACATGAATATGTACGTCAGTACTGTCAATCAATTTTTGGTCGATGTGAAGTGATTTAGCTTGAGATTTAACATAAGTAAGAGCAGCTTGCGCTGACTCTTTCATGACGTCCCCAAGTTTTCCAGTTAGTTGCACTTTGCCTTTTCCAGGGGTCAGGGCAACTTCTATGAATAGCATATCTCCCCCGACGCTGGTCCAGGCGAGACCTGTTGCTAGACCAACTTGATCTTTCTTTTCAGCAATTGTTTCGTCAAACTTTTCTGGTCCCAGAAAGTCTTTTAATACTTTTGGTGACAAAATAAGAGCTTTTGTCTGTTTCTCTTTGCTTTCAACTATTTTCCTTGCCGCTTTGCGCGCAAGAGCGCTCATCGTTCTCTCGAGCTCTCGAACTCCTGCCTCTCTTGTGTAGCGGGCAATTAGAACTTTAATTGTTGCATCGCTGAGTGAGAGTTGTTTTGTCGTCATTCCATTCGCAGCTAGAACTTTTTTCAGTAAGTGTTTTTTGGCTATTTGAAACTTTTCTTCTTGGGTATAGCCGGTGTATCTGATAATTTCTAAGCGATCACGCAATGCTGGCGGAATAGTATCAAGTGTATTAGCGGTGGTGATAAAAATCACTTCAGAAAGATCAAAAGGAATATCAAGATAGTGATCCTCGAAACTAGAGTTTTGTTCTGGATCAAGAGCCTCTAGAAGAGCTGCGGATGGATCGCCGCGGAAATCATTGCCAATCTTGTCGATTTCATCGAGCATAAAAACAGGATTGCAGGTTCCAGCTTGTTTTATCCCAGTGATTATTTTGCCCGGAAGTGCGCCCACGTAAGTTCTGCGATGGCCGCGGATTTCAGCTTCATCACGAATACCTCCGAGCGAAATTTTTGTAAATTTGCGTCCCAGGCTTTCAGCAATAGACTTACCGATACTCGTTTTCCCAACTCCAGGAGGGCCGACGAAACAAAGAATAGTTGGAAGCTGGGCGTTTTTTGTTTTTTCTAAACTTTGCTTAAGGGTTAGTACTGCAATATATTCAAGAATTCTATCCTTAACTTTTTCCAAGCCATAATGATTCTTCTCAAGAATCTTTTCTGCTTTGGTAATGTCAGCAGTGCTTTTTGTTTTTTTGTTCCAGGGAAGTTCAAAAAATGTTTCTAGCCACGAGCGAATGTATCCAGATTCTGGATTGTTTGGAGACATTTGCTTAAGTCTATTTATTTCTTTAGCGACCTTTTTGGTTATCTCTGGAGAAAGTTTGAGTCTTTTTAATTTTATTAAGTAATCTTTTGCAATCTCTTCTTCCTCATCAATTTCTCCGAGCTCTTTCTGAATAGTTCTAAGCCGCTCTCTGAGAACGTTTTCCCTCATGTTCTTGTCAAATTTCTTTTGGGTTTTATGAACCACATCTTTTTCAATCTCCATCACCTTCATTTCATGAGCTAGATGTTGGATGACAATTTGGATGCGCTGTTTCACGGAAGTGATTTCGAGGAGCTCCTGTTTTTCAGGAGTGGAGATATTTAAGGTGCTGGAAATTTGATCTACTAGTTCGCCATTTTTCACCCCACCCATAAGCTTCATGAAATTCAAGAACTCAACGGGTTTTCCCATAAGAACAGATTTTCTAAACTCTTTTTGTAAATGTGAAACTAAAGCTTTAGTTTCTTCATCTTTTTCTTCGATATCGTAAAGTCTCACCGCCGAGACTCTAAAGAAAGGCTCTGATTGGTCGAATTTTGTGACCTTAACTCTGCCCATGCCTCTAACCAACGCATTCACACTTTCCCCACCACCCAATGATCTCTCGATAACTGCAAGGGTACCAACGTCGTACAAGTCCCCAGAATTTGGCGTATCAATCTTGTTGTCTTTTTGTGTTAGAAGGACAACTAGCTTGGAGGCTTTATCTGCGCCTTTAATTGCTTTGAGTGAAATTGGTCTGCCGAAGCTAAGTACAGACTCTGTATTTGGAAATAAAACGCCCTCGCGGATTGGAATGGCGGGAAGCTGTAGTAGTGAAGATGGATTTTCGACCATGGATTAGCATTCTAATTGTCAGACTGCTAATTGGCAAGTATGAAATGGGTGGGTCGCCATGGATTCGAACCATGGACCTCAGTCTTATCAGGACTGCGCTCTAACCAACTGAGCTAGCGACCCAAGTTAAGACGTCTATTCTATCATGATTTTGCGATTTGCTTTATTTGGACTTGGTTATTTTGATATCCAATTGAGAGACTTTGATCTGGTTTGAGTTTTCCCTCGATGATCTGCATTGAGAGCGGGTCGAGAACGCTCGATTGAATCAAGCGCTTCAAGGGCCTGGCGCCAAAAACGGGGTCATAGCCGGTTTTCGCCAGGAAAGTTACCAAGGAATCTTCGAATGAAACGTTGATGTCTTTTTTAGTCAATCTTTTCTTGACTAGATCAAGCTGGAGTACAACGATCTTTTTGATTTCGGCCTCTGTGAGAGACTGGAAAATAATTATGTCATCAAGGCGATTGAGAAATTCCGGCCGGAAATGAGTACTTAGCTCTGACTCTTTGAGATTTGTAGTCATGATGACGATGGTGTTTTTGAAATCGACAGTTCTGCCCTTACTGTCAGTCAGGCGTCCGTCATCAAGAAGCTGAAGGAGGACGTTAAAAACTTCGGAGTTGGCTTTTTCTATTTCATCAAATAGCACCACCGTGTATGGATGTTGGCGAACGGCTTCGGTGAGCTGGCCACCTTCTTCATAGCCAACATATCCAGGAGGAGAGCCAATGAGACGAGCGACAGAGTGTTTTTCCATGTACTCACTCATGTCGATT
This sequence comes from uncultured Pseudomonadales bacterium, assembly GCA_964586055.1. Taxonomy (GTDB): domain Bacteria; phylum Patescibacteriota; class Microgenomatia; order UBA1400; family PJMF01; genus UM-FILTER-42-14. The sequence continues at coordinate 45,060 of CAZPFX010000006.1, forward strand.
CTCACCAAGCGATTTTCATCAGCAAAGAGAAACTCGGCTACGGCCTTGGCAACTTCTGTTTTACCAACGCCCGTCGGCCCCAAAAACATAAAGGAGCCAATTGGTCTGGCTTCATCGGAGATTCCAGCTCTTGAGCGTCTAACGGCATTGGAGAGTGCCCCAATGGCCTGTTTCTGACCGATTACTCGCTTCTGCAGTTCTTCTTCCATGTGCTGCAGTCGTGTGGTTTCTGAGGAGAGCATTTTGGAGACAGGGATGCCGGTCCAGCGAGAAACAACTGCGGCAATATCTTCTTCAGTTACCTCTTCTTTTAGGATTTTTGTGTCTTTTTGGACTGAGGCGAGTTTTTTTTGAGCGTCCTTAATTGCTTTTTCAAGTTTGGGGATTTCTCCGTATTTTATTTCGGCAACTCTCTGTAAGTCATAGTTTCTTTCGGCCTGAATTGCTGATTCCCTGAGTTGGTCCAACTCTTTGCTTGATGACTTTATGGCATCAATGACTTCTTTTTCATTTTTCCAATGAAGTTCTAGCTCTTTGTAGCGTCCTTGAAGTTCGGCCAGCTGTTTTTCAAGATCCTGGAGTCGTTTTTTTGAGGCTTCATCCTTCTCTTTTTTTAGAGCTTGCTTTTCAATTTCTAGTTGTCTGATTTTGCGCTCTAGTTGATCGAGAGCAGTTGGTTTACTTTCATTTTCAATTTTTAGTACAGAGGCAGCTTCATCAATGAGATCTATAGCTTTATCTGGCAAAAAACGATCGGCAATATATCTTCTAGATAGCTGGACCGCAGCCACCAAAGCTGCATCGCGAATTTTAACTCCATGGTGGACTTCGTATTTCTCTTTAATACCTCGTAAAATCGATAAGGCGTCTTCGGGGGAGGGTTCTTCCACCATCACGGGCTGGAATCTTCTTTCAAGAGCTGCGTCTTTTTCTACGTACTTACGGTACTCTTTGAGAGTTGTAGCTCCAATTGTGCGTAGGCCGCCTCTGGCTAATGCTGGTTTGAGAAGGTTGCCAGCGTCTGTGGAGCCCTCTTGAGCACCCGCGCCAACAATTGTATGCAGTTCATCAATGAATAGAATAATTTCGCCGTCAGAGGACTCGATTTCTTTTATGAGCGCTTTGAGCCTATCTTCAAATTCGCCTCGATACTTGGCTCCTGCTATCAGGGCTCCAAGGTCAAGCGAGAGGATTCGCTTATTGCGTAACATGTCTGGAACATCGTTATCAATAATTTTTTTAGCGAGACCCTCAACGATTGCTGTCTTACCGGTGCCCGGTTCGCCAACTAGAACAGGATTGTTCTTAGTGCGCCGCGATAATATCTGTAAGACACGTCTGATTTCTTCGTCGCGACCAATGACAGGATCTATTTTTCCTTCACGGGCTAGCGCGGTGAAATCAAGCGTGTATTTTTCGAGTGCTTGATATTTTCCTTCTGGATCACGATCAGTAACTTTTTGTGAGCCTCTCACAGACTTGAGAGCTTCGAGCACGTCTTTTTTTTCTACATCGAATATCTTCGCAATTTCTTTTTGGTTTAACAGCGCCAAGAAGAGATGTTCGGTGCTAATAAATTCATCGCGAAGTTTGCCTGCTTCAGTTTCCCCATCAGCTAAAACTTTCTGCAAATCTGAAGAAATTTTGGCCTGAGTAGGTTCGCTAACAGTTGGAAGTTTGGTTATTTCATCCTGGAGTTCTTTTGCTACTGAATCGGGATTTTTATCTAAAGCTCTCAGAAGTGACGGAACTATGCCGCCAGCTTGTTTGGTTAAAACTAGGGCAAGGTGCAAAGGAACAGCTTCACTTTGTCTTAATTCTCCGACGAGTTGAATAGTGCCTTGAAGGCTCTCGGCGGACTTAGTAGTCAGCTTATCGAGGTTCATGGACTTAATTATATAGAACAATTTTTTCTGAAGCAAACATGGTGGTAGAGCCACCGACCTAGGCACTTATGTCCATAGGATTTGGAAATTTTTTATAACCGTTGCCAGTTATGGGAAAAAAGAGGCGTGATTCTCTAAACCCTTACTCCTTAGAAAGGAGGTGATCCATCCGCACCTTCCAGTACGGATACCTTGTTACGACTTAGTCCTCATCGCCAACCTCGCCGTAGAAGGGCCACTCTCCGCATAAATGCGGAGTTATGGACACCCGCTTCGGGCGCTGCTGACTTTGCTGGCTTGACGGGCAGTGTGTACAAGGAGCGAGAACGTATTCACCGCAACCTGCTGATTTGCGATTACTACCGATTCCGACTTCATGAAGGCAAATTGCAGCCTTCAATCCGAACTGAGGGGCCGTTTATAGGATTGGCTCGGGGTCACCCCGTCGCTACCCGTTGTCGGCTCCATTGTAGGATGTGTGTAGCCCCAGATGTAAGGGACATGCTGACTTGACATCGTCCTCTCCTTCCTCCCCTGCTAAGCAGAGGCAGTCTCGTATGATACGTATAACATACGACAAGGGTTGCGCTCGTTACCACACTTAAGTGGACGTCTCACGACACGAGCTGACGACAGCCATGCATCACCTGTGTACCACTCTCGAAGAAGGCTATGTTTCCAAAGCCGTGCAGGTACATGTCAAATCTGGGTAAGGTTTTTCGCTTTGTATCGAATTAAACCACATGCTCCACCGGTTGTGCGCTCCCCCGTCAATTCCTTTGAGTTTTAACCTTGCGGTCGTACTCCCCAGGCGCCTTGCTTAACGCGTTAGCTTACGCCACCCAAACTCAAGGTTCGGGCAACTAGCAAGGAGCATTTACGGCTTGGACTACAGGGGTCTCTAATCCCTTTTGCTACCCAAGCTTTCGTCCCTGAGCGTCAGTACTGTCCTAGAAACTTGCCTTCGCGCTTGGCGTTCCTCTTGATATCTACGGATTTCACCCCTTCACCAAGAATTCCAGTTTCCTCGAACAGACTCTATCCATATAGTTTTTCTTGCTTTTCCGAAGTTAAGCCCCGGGCTTAAACAAGAAACTTATATGGACGCCGACGGACCCTTTACGCCCAATAAATCCGGATAACGCTTGCACCCCACGTATTACCGAAGCTTCTGGCACGTGGTTAGCTGGTGCTTTCTAGCGAGGTACTATCAGATCTTTCTCCCTCGCCACAGCAGTTTACACTCCGAAAAGCGTCTTCCTGCACGCGGTGTCGCTGCGTCAGACTTTCGTCCATTGCGCAATATTCCCGGTTGCTGCCACCCGTAGGTGTAGG
>CAZPFX010000007.1:0-2123 GCA_964586055.1 uncultured Pseudomonadales bacterium
GGCTTCGGTCCAAGTGCTTTATTTAACCAGCTCTTCGGTACAGAGTTACCAAGCACTCTGATTTTTAACCTGACTGGAACGTCATTTGTCGCTCTGCAGGCTCTTGGAGTTATTGCCGTTGGCCTTGTCGCCCAAATTATTGCTACAAAGCATATTTCTAAGCTCACGGCGATCGTTTTGCCAATCATTGTTATTGGTATTGGCCTTCACGGCTGGTCTATCTTGCCAAATCAAGTGGCTAAAGTGACTTTGCCATCGTTTAAAGCAAGCTGGTCTGTAGCTCTAGACGCGATCAGAGAACCACGCTCTGCCATCATTGGTGTTGGCCCAGCTATGTACTCTAACGCCTACCTGAAATACAAACCTCAGTGGGTTAACGGCACTGAAAGCTGGAACGTTCCTTTCAGCCAAGCTGCTAATGCGCCTCTGTATTTATTAACAATTGGCGGCTTCTTCGGTCTAATCACCTGGAGTCTCCTCGCTTTCAGAATCCTGAAAAGAACTATGAAGGTGTCTGTAGAAAGTCGCTCGTTAGCCATGATGCTGGCAGCAACTGTCTTGCTACAACTAGTATTGCCATTCAACATCGTCATGGTGATAATTCAGGCGATTATTCTGACTGCTCTGATTGCTTCAGAAAGAGCCAACTTCTCAGTGATTAAACTGAAGGCACCAAGTATTGCTTTCATCATGGAATCACAAGAAGGTTCTAAGAGTAAGTCAGGCAGTGCCGGCCCAATCTTCGCTATGGCTGGTCTGCTCTTCGTTGGAGTTGGTGTTCTCACCTACTTCGTCGGCAGAGCTTATGCTGCAGAGTTAGCAAGCCAAAAAGGCAATGTCGCTGCTGCTGCTAATGATGGCGTCGCCGTTTATGAGAATCACCGACGCGCAGTCGAGTTGAATCCATATCTCGACTACCATCACCGTCAATATGCTTTGACAAACATGCTCATCGCCGTGTCATTGTCAAATAAAGCTGACATCACTGAAGAGGAACAGACCCAAGTTGGCGACCTACTTCAGCAAGCAGTTAGAGAAGCGCAATCTGCGACCACTCTTGACCCAACTGATGTTCAGAACTGGGCTGTTTTGGCACAAATTTATCAAAACATGGTCACTGTCACTCCAGAGGCAGAGCAATGGACAACGCAGTCATATGTTAGCGCGATCCAAAACGATCCCACTAATCCAAACTTGCGCATTACTCTTGGAGGTTTCTTCTTGGGACTCGAGACACCACAGCTACAACAGGCTGCTTCTCTCTTCCAACAAGCAACGGAGCTAAAGCCTGATATGGCGAATGCTCACTACAACCTTGCTTACGCTTTGGTTCAGCTGAACCAGCTAGAGCAAGCACAGACAGAGTATGAAGCCGTCCTCTCCCTTCTCGATCCTGAGAGTGAAGACTACGCCGCTGTCTCTAAAGAGTTAGAGCCTATTGCAGCCCAAGTAGCTGATCTTAAAGCTCAACAACAAGAGCAGGCAGCCGCTCAGGCGCAACAGCAAGGTATTCCTGGTCAACAGGCGCAACAGCAGCCAAGCATTATTGATCAAAACATCAGTAATGGTCAAAACCTGATCAACCCACCTGGAGAAGATGTAAATCTAATTCAAGAGGGCGCTCCAGCACCTGAACAACCAGTTGCTCCAGCAGAGCCACAACCATAGTTTGGCAAATTTAAATAGAAATAAAGAGAATCCTGCAGTGACTACTGCAGGATTTGGAAGCAGCGTTTTCTTAAGACTTCCAAATTATCATGCGTCGCCGCACTAACTAGCATTGGCTTCTCACCGTCGAACTTGGCAGATTCTAAAGCCTTGCGAATTTCATCAGAATACAAATCTTTTTTCGTTAGGCAAACTGCCCATCTTTTCTCCAACAATAATTCGTCGTAAGCCTTAAGCTCTCCCTGCAAAGCTTTAAACTGCTCTTGTAAGTTAGCAAGACATTCTTTGGGGGTTGGATCACCAGCCAGCATCTCCTCTGGCACTGAGAGAACGTATAAAAGCCCCGTTGTATTTCTAACGTGGCGCAAGAAAGCTAGCCCAAGTCCTTTGCCCTCGCTGGCTCCAGAAATAAGTCCCGGAATATCTGCGAGTACAAATTGCTTAGAGTTATCAGC
>CAZPFX010000007.1:2223-18701 GCA_964586055.1 uncultured Pseudomonadales bacterium
GCCTTTAAATGTAATAAAACTATATCTATCATTGGGGCGTATTCTACAGGAAGTCGAGTGGATTAAGGAGAGTGCTTGATCTGCGGATCTCAAAGTGTAAATGAGTACCCGTTGATCTACCGGTGTTGCCCATTTGACCAAGAACGTCGCCTCTGTTGACACGCTGACCAGCAGTAACGCTAATAACTGACATATGGGCATAAAGCGTAATATATCCATTGCCATGATCGACCATAACTCTATTACCATAACCGTAGCCGTCGAGCCAGCCTGCACTGATAACTGTTCCCGCATCGGCCGCCAAAATTGGCCCAGCTCCCCGATTGGCAATATCGATAGCCTTGTGATAAAAGGAATAACGCTGGGTGATACTTCCGGAGGCTGGCCAAACAAAGGATCCAAGCGCCGTGACCGACCCCGCATCAGGCGTAGTCTGAACAATTCGTGTAGGTCGTGGTCCCGTAGCAGAAGCCACTTGTTTGACGCCTTCTGGAACCATCAGGAACTGACCCGTAGCGAGCTCAAAAGTCTCATCGTTTAGAAATTCATTAAATGGATAGTCAACCATGACCTGCGTCTGGGAATCTTCCAGGCCATACTTTTTGCCAATAGAAAAAATTGTTTCTCCGCGAGCAACCTTGTGTCGCACCCCATCGACTGGGAGAATTCTCAGCTCCTGACCGGGCTTAATGGTACTTTTTGCTGTCAAATCATTTTCCCAAAGAATTGTCTCGACCTGCAGACCATATCGCTCCGCAATACTCGAGAGAGTCTCACCCTCACTGACCACATGATCAATGACCTCACCGCCCCGAAATTGACGCACCTCCTCTGCTTGCTGGGTGTAGAAACTAGAACCAAATGCGCCATCTGGAATGACCGCGCCGCCTTGAACTTCTTCCGCTTCTGCGTCATTAAGTGACAAAATCACTGGCCCAACTGTAATCACAAAAAAGATTAAACCAATGGTGGCAAAATGAAGAAAGGGACGCACATATCGACCTCTTTTTTTGTAAAGAGCATCAACCAAAGCGTCTTTAATAAGCTCGAATCGAGCAAATATTCTGTATCCTCGAAATCTTATGTACCAGCGAGTGGCAATAAGGAATTGGCCGAAATCGCCTCTTAGGCGAATTAGGAGTTCTCCGACAGGCTTAATCATGGTGCTACACCTTGAGCGATGCTAAAAATTCCTTGTTCGTCTTAGTTCTCTTCAATCGATCGATTAAGGTTGAGGATTGCTCTTCCCGGTCAAGCATGTCAAGCATTCTGTGAAGTGTGGTGATTGACTGATATGTCATCGAGTCTATGAGCAAGTCATCTCGACGTGTTCCAGATCTCTGGACATCGATAGCTGGGAAAATACGTCGCTCTGCTTGTCGTCTGCTCAGATGAATTTCTTGGTTTCCAGTTCCCTTGAACTCTTCATAAACCAGATCATCCATACGAGATCCTGTGTCTACTAAGGCAGTTCCAATTATGGTCAAACTACCCGGAGTTTCAAAATTACGGGCGGCTCCAAAGAACTTCTTCGGTGGGAACAAAGCCGCAGGATCAAATCCTCCAGACAAGGTTCTTCCAGAAGTTGGAATCGAAAGGTTATATGCACGAGCTAATCTAGTAATAGAGTCTAGAAGAATCATTACGTCTTGACCTTCTTCGACACGTCTCTTGGCTTTTTCCAAGGCAATCTCAGCTACGCGACACTGATCAACAGCTGATTCATCAAAGTTACTAGCAGCAACGCTTCCAGTCCCCTTGGTAATCCGCTCGATATGGCGTCTAATATCTGTAACTTCCTCTGGGCGCTCTCCAACCAAGACAGCAATAATGTGAATTTCTGGATGGTTCGCAGCTACACCAGTGGCGATATCTTTAAGCAGTGAAGTTTTACCAGCCTTAGGTGGTGAGACGATCAAACTTCTCTGACCCTTACCAATAGGAGCAATCATGTCGATAATCCGAAGTGAAAGAGGTTCATCACCAATCTCCAACTTTATCTGACTATCTGGATAAACAGGCGTTAATGAGCGAAATTTTGGTCGATCAAGTTTTTGATGCTCTGCCGCTGGTTTGCCGTTGACCATCTGGACTTCAATTAAGCCCCAGTAGCGCTCGTTATCCTTTGGTTCTCTAACTGGTCCGGTGACTTCATCGCCTGGGCGAAGGTTAAAGCGTCGGATTTGTGAAGTTGGAATATAGGCATCTCGATCATCAGCTCCATCAAGACCTGCGCGTAAAATTCCATGACCATCTCTAGAGGTATCTAAAGCACCCGTCATCATCACTGGCTCGCCGTCGCTGGCGGACTCAGAAATGCGCGAGATGCGTTCCTCTCGGTCACTGTTGTAATCTTCATAATCATTGTTGTTGTTATTGTTGTAGGCACCGCTTCGGTCAGATCCTCGATCAGAGCGACCTCTGCCGCCAGAACTCTTCCGATAGGAACCAGAACTACTACGCCTACTTGGTGATTTTAAAGGCACAACTGGCACCCTTCTTGGTGTGTCATTCTGTCCCTGGTCATCTGCTTGTGTTGCCATACTTTGTTTCTTGCGGTAGATACCCGCATTCTCCTATTAAAAATTACTTACTAAATACTGAAAAATTCATGATGCAAATATGCGAAACGTCGCGCGAAAAGGTAATTGAATGGCTATTATGCCAGAATGACTTACTTATGTCAAAGCGCTCAGTGGAGGCTCGGCTGCCTGCCCAACTCGCCGAACCTCCACTCAGCGCTCCTGATCACTTCTGATGTTTTTGACACCAGAAAGATCGAATTTACAAATACAAACCACATCTGCTAAGGTTACAGACATCTATATCTTCGCTCTCATCTCAACGATCGAGAATGAAGGTTGTGTGAAAAGGCATTATTATTCGTGGTCTGTCCAGCGATAATAATGCTTTTTTCTTTCCCAAAACCCCTATTCCATTGACCTCTGTCATAAGAACGCAGTTTGTATTAGTTAACGATCCTATTGATGTACTTACAAGTAGAGATACAGCAATTGCTCGTAGTATAACTATTCTAGCCGAACGCGTCAACCTATAGTTTTATTGTAAAGTATCCTTAGAGTTTTTTTAATTGCAACTACTCGACTAAATAGACGACTTTTTCCACGAGAGAAATAGCGGAAATTAAACTGTGCACAAGGCATAGAAAATGTGGATAACTTTTGCCTAAAAACGGCTTAGGATATGAGCTTGAGCTCTTTAAGAACGGCAACCACCGTATTGTGGGTTTGGTGAGAGATAACTTTAGAAACCCCTAGCCTCTTAAGACCTTTGATTCGTGACTCACCAAAAGCCACAGAACGGACTTCGCCCAAAAGACCAACTTCACCAACGAAGGCTATTTCTCTTGGCACTGACTTATTTGCCAATGAACTGGCTATGGCCACCGCGCAACCAAGATCTATGGCTGGCTCTCTAACGACGAGCCCTCCGGCTACACTTAGAAAGATATCGTGTTCTGATGATCTTAAGCCACAATGCTTCTCAAGTACGGCGGCAAGAACTTGGATTCTGGATAAAGCTACTCCCCTGCCAACCCGGCGAGGCATGGCTAACTGAGAACGAACAACTAATGCCTGCAGTTCAATTAAGAGAGGCCGAGATCCTTCTAGAATCCCTGCCAAGACAGATCCTGGTATACCAGCGGTGCTAGACTGAACAAGCATGGCTGAGGGGTTTAACACTTCTTCCATTCCCACTTCCGTCATCTGAAAAACACCGACCTCGTCAGTGGCGCCAAATCGGTTTTTGTGAGCTCGAACCAATCTTAGGTCCGTAGTTCTCTCCCCACTAATTTCTAAGACTACATCAACAATGTGCTCGAGTACTTTAGGCCCCGCGATGCCGCCGCCCTTGGTAACATGACCAACTATGAACACAGGAATGTTATTTTTCTTGGCCCATTCGGTCAGTTTGTCCGTGACCATGCGCACCTGACCAACACTGCCAGCCGCCCCAGTTAGGGTTCCAGACCGAAAACTCTGAATGCTATCTGCAATCACAAAAGCAGGCTTCATTTTTGTTAAAGCTGAGAGAGACGGCTCTATTTGTTGAGAAGTAAAGAATTCCCAAGATTTGTGTTCCGACTTAGATAATCGTTTGATACGAAGTAAGATCTGCTCTGGGTTCTCTTCACCACACAAGTATGCCACCACTGGCTCTTTTTGAGTCTTTTTTGTACTCAGCTGCATATTCAGACCAATTTGGGTTAAAAAGGTAGATTTTCCAATTCCCGGCTCTCCCGCAAGTAAAATCACTGATCCTTGGACAACCCCTTTTTCAGCAGAAGTACTTCCCAAAACACGATCCAACTCATCGAAGCCCGTAGAAAAACGCGAAAATGAGCGACTCAAAGCCTCCACCTCTGGTAGAGACATACTCTTAGCAGGCTTACTAGAAGCCATGGAAACACCTGTTGTCTGCTCTATTTGCTCTTCCACCAAGCTATTCCACTCACCACACTGTGAACACTGGCCAACCCATCTAGGATGGGCCCAGCCGCAAGACTGACAAATAAACTCTGTTTCACTTTTTGGCACGTAATTCCTTTCGAGCAATTAGTTTTGTGGTCGAGATTTCAGGATTTTCCTCAAGTACAACTCTAAGTTCTCCACCAATTTTCGCCATCAAATCTCGCTTCTCTTTCAGATGTGGCGTGTGAGATGACACTGCTAGAATACTAGGAGATACAGCTTGCAACAAGCGTAGATGATCGACTGGTTTAGAAAACTGCTCCGGAAGAACTATTACCTTATCGATAAAGCCAAGGGCCTCTAACTGTGATTTTCTGAGCTGACTTTTGTTGATTGGTCTGCCCTTTCCCTTGATTCTGCGCACACGGATATCTGACTCTATTCCGACTACTAATTTATCTCCTAGCGAGCGCGATGCCCTTAAAAAACGAATGTGTTCTTCGTGCAAAATATCAAACACTCCTGTGACAAGGACTGTTTTATTAAAACTCAGGCTTTGTTTCCAATTATCAAAAATCTGACCGCGTGTATCGCGAGGATGAAAAAATGCAACTGAGGGTGAAACTGTCTCGCGGGTTATGTGACCGACCATATAAAGCCGCTGGAAAAAGTAAGCCAAAGCATTAACTATATTTAAAAATAAATTATTACTAACTGACTGATTTCGAAGAGCGCCAAAAGAAACACTAATTTCAGAATTTGGCAAAATTCCCTTCACCCAACTATTTGTGATATAAAACCAATTTCTAACGGCGTCTTTATCTAAGACCCATTTTGCTTGGATTACTTCATAGGCTGTATAAACTGAGCGCGATTTCAGTCCAACCGCCAATTGATCACTCTCAAGCCATAAGTTAAAACACCAACCACTTTTTGCTCTTCCCAGTCGCGAACGATGTTTACCTAAAACTTCAGCGAAGGCCACAAGAATCATCCTTGTTATCCACAGCCGATTTTTTGAAGTCACAATTAATAAATCAATATCATCGTCCACCTTTGCCTGCTCCACTCCCATGGATCCAGTGATCGCCACAGCCCTCACCCAAGGCAGACTTTTGCAAAGTCTTAAGAGTGGCTCTAAGTCTGGAAGTTTTTTCTTGGCTTCTAAACTTCGAGTCTTTCTCTCTTTTTCATCAAACTTTGCATAACTTAGGAAAAAGTAGCCATTTTGGAATAAAATAAATTTATTGTCCCTAAGCCAGAGAAGTGCCTCTGCAAATTGACGATGATCAACGTTTTCATCCCCAGGAAGAATAATTAACCTTTGCCAGAGTTGTCTGGCCGTCAGCGGATACTGAAATTGAGAAGTGTAACTAAGAGTAAGTAAAATCGCGCGCCTGATTGGCATGTGGGTAGTATACTTCACCCGAGCGTTAGTTGGCGCCAAACTGCGTCAACACTTGAGATGTTCCCTGCTCAATTAACTTGAGTGACTCAGCTACAGAACTGGTGCCAAGCATGCCAGTCACCGCATCCTGATAGTACTGGATCATATCGTCATTGATGCCATTGTCATGGGTGCTGGAACTCAGATACCAACCGTAAGCATAGGGAGCATCTTGTAAAAATGGTGTAATGATTGGATTTCCGACTGCTTTACTAGCCAGATCTGTTCTCGAGTAAAGTTCTCCAAAGCTTCTTCCTTGGGCTTGATCAGCTGCCAATTCTTGTTGCACTTCAGCGCTACTCAAGAATTTCAATAATTTCCAGGCAGCGTCTTGCTTTTTACTTCTCCCACTTACGCCCTCAGCCCAATAAGTAGCCCAGGCAATTCTCGTGTCACTTAATTGTGGCACCGGCACAGTGGCAAATTTTAAATCAGGATTCATGGCTTGAATGTCGTGCGCTCTCCATGAAGGAGCAAAGAACATAGCTACTTCGCCTCTAGAAAAAGCAATTGTTGAGTTTGGCAAAGTGCTATTCCAGACACCATCGCTTTTTTGAAAATTAGTATAAAAAAGCAAAGCATCCCGCGCCTCATTGGAGTTTGGATCAGCTAAGTCAGCCCCATTCTGAAGCATGAGTAAACCAATAATGTCAGAAAAATGATCGACATTTACCGCATTTCCGAGAGCGACTCCGCCTCTCTTTATCGTTCCACCAGACTTAATTGTTAATTTCGCAGCCAAGGTTCTTAACTCTGACCAAGTAGAAGGTGGATCGACCGCCGCCGTCTTAAAAACCTCGGTGTTGTAATACAACGCCAAACCATCATACATAAGAGGAATGCCAACTAACTGACCGTCAATTTGTAGCTGCCTTGAGGCAACTGGGTAGAATGTTTTTTGATATTCAGAAGCAGAATAGACAGATGACGGCATGCGCGCCAGCTCCGTGCTTAACATTGGTGTCCAAGAAGCATGAAAACGAAAGATATCTGGGCCATTTCCAGAGGCGACTGCTGTCTGAAGTCTCTCTCGATAGTCACGATATGACTGCTTGGTGTAGCGAACTGACATTCCTGGATTAGCTTTTTCGAACTTGGCAAGCACGCCACTCATGGCCTCAGTTGGTTCCCAAAGACCCCAATACTCTAAGACAACTGACTCGGCTGCTGAACCAGATGGAGCCGTGCTTCCGCCTGTTTTTCCAGCTGATTCCCCAGTGGAGGAAGTTGTGGCCACCGAATTACTAGAACCTCCAGAAAAAGACCTAAAGACGAATACACCAATGAGAATGACAACTATTCCGATCAGGGCAAAAGGTAAAAATCTCAAGGGTGATTGCTTCACTCCGGCTAATTTTAAGCCCTCTTTGGCCTTTTTAGCGTCTTTCTTCTGTTCAGCTTTTTTATCTTCTGGAATAATATTTACACCAGTAGCTGGTTTATTGTCTTTTCCGTGATCAGTTAATGAAGAGGTGGGATCAGAGCCGGGGCCCGTGCTGCTTGGCATCTTTGTACCAGACATAGATGATAAAGCCGAGAGCGTCACTGGTGGTTTTTGGATGACCTGAGCTGGAGCTTTAGCAGCCACAGACTCCGCAAGGCGCGAAGGAGGTAGTGGTGAAACCATTGCTGGAGGAGTCATTGGCCTTAGTGGCTGAGCTTGAGTAGAGACCTGAGGTACCACCTGGGTCGGGGCGCTGGGCGGCGTTGGAGCGCTCGGAGGCGTAGGTGCATGTGGTTCTACTTTAGCCACTGGAGCAACTTTCTGCGGTGTATCAGGCGCAAGAGGCGTAGGGATAGGAGGCGGAGTTGGTTTTGGCAGTATACTGTCGGGCATAATAAAGATGGACTAGTCAGGCATGCAGCAATTTGCCACAATAGGTAAACTATCATAGCACAAAAACCATGCCCCTTCCCAGACCTCAACTAACATCCAGACCACAAGTTATAAAATTTGTATTTGCTGTTATAGCCACCTTTGTAGTCTCTTTCTACGGAGGAATTGCTGGGGCATATCATGGGCGAATCTTGCCAAATGTGACCATTGATAATATAGAAGTCGGCGGTATGACCTTAGACCAAGCACGGGCCCTGCTCGAAACAACTCCTATAGATGAATCCGATCACGTCTTAACTGTCTATTCGGAGGACGTTTCTATCGCCAGCACCGCTGCCGAACTAGAATTTTCCAGAGTATATGAGCCAAATCTCACTGAAGCTTACGGCATTGGTCGCACGGGATCGATTTTCGCGAGACTCGCGGTGGTTCTGAGACAACTGAAACTGAAAACTGCCTACACCTCACGACTAGTCTATAGTCCAGAAAAACTTGGCTTTATGCTGACGGAGCTGGCCAAAGAAGTTGACAGACCAGGCACGGAGCCTTCCGCCAACTTAAAATACTCCAACTCTCCAAACTCTCTAATCATTGATCCGGGCAAAAAAGGTCAGAAGCTCAGCCTCACCAGCACCCGAGAACAAATTCTAGACTCACTCCAAAAACACGAACACAATATAGAAGCCGCTGTGGCTATTACTAGCAGCGAACTTGACGATGTAGAACTTGAGAGCGCTAGAGACAGAGCTCTTAAGTTTGTTGGCAAAAAAATTGTTCTTAATAATGGCGACAACTCTGTGGTGATCAACGATCAAGAATTAGTCGCAACACTAAAACTACCCACTGGAATTAAGGAGGCAAGCCTAAACAACATCATTACCTCTTGGGAAACCAAGTTCTTCCGAGAGCCCCAAGAGCCAGAATTTAAATATGACAAAGAAACACTAGAAGTATTTTCCTTCACTCCCCCGCTAGATGGTACTAAGCTTGAGGCACAGACAACTAAGGAGGAAATCGCCAATCTAATGCAACAGATAGAGGTTGGTACAGAAGAAGACACGTTAAAAGGCAACTTGGCTCTCGAGAGAGCAGCTCCCAAAACTAACCTGGCCGAAACCAACGACCTGGGTATTAAAGAAAATATTGGCACTGGCACCAGCTTTTATGCCCACTCAATAGTCAACAGAATTCACAATGTGGCCATCACCACTGACAAGCTCTCTCTTCATATAGTTAAACCTGGAGAACAATTCTCCTTCAACAAAACCATCGGTGAAGTCTCCGCGGCTACCGGTTATCGCTCGGCCTATGTGATTAAGAATGGCAAGACTGAGCTTGGTGACGGCGGCGGAGTTTGTCAGGTTTCCACCACCCTATTTCGCGCCGTACTTAACGCTGGTCTCGAAATCACCAGACGACTCCCTCACAGCTATCGCGTTAGTTACTACGAGCTCGATAACAAACCAGGTATAGACGCAACTGTCTATTCAGGCGATGTGGACTTTCGTTTTAAAAATGACACTGATAATTATGTACTTATTTACGCTCAAGCAGACAGTGAAAACTTAGCCATGAAAGTCGAGCTCTATGGAACTTCCGATGGTCGCACCAGCGAAATTGTCGACCACGTCACCTGGAATCCAAGACCAGCTCTGCCCACTCAGTATATTCCCACCACTGAATTACCTCCAGGAAAGCTTCAACAAGTTGACTGGTCTGCTCCTGGAATTAGCGCAAAATTCACGAATATTGTCAAAGACAAGGATGGCAATATAAAAAGTGAGGTCACATACACGTCGAACTACAGACCTTGGGCAGCGAAGTTTCTGCAGGGAATCTAAATACCTAAATGGTCAATCCAACTAGGCATTTTTCTTAGCAAAATAGTTTCCCATTCCCTCAACAGCCTTTAAGACCTCCATCGGCACGGCAAAAATCACTGTATTTGATTGATCTGAAGAGATATCATTGATAGAATTTAGAGTTCTCAGGTGCAAAGCTCCTGGTGTAGAGGCCATCATGTTGGCTGCCTGTGTCAAGTTTTCAGCAGCTAAGACCTCACCCTCACTATTAATAATAGTCGCTCTCTTCTCTCTCTCGGCCTCAGCTTGCTTGGCCATGGTTCGAACCATCGTCTCTGGTAGCTCGATGTCTTTCAGCTCAACAGCCTCGACATCGACTCCCCACTGATCAGTGGTTTTATCGATGGACTCGAGAATTTGCTCAGCAATTTTCTCGCGATTACTAAGAAGCTCATCAAGGGTTGCTTCGCCCGCTACTCTTCTCATTGTCGTCTGCGCCAGCTGCGACACTGCCCAGAAAACATCTTCCACTTCATTGATGGCTTTGCCCGCATCAGAAACTTTATAGTAGATAACTGCATTCATTTTGCACGAGACATTATCACGAGTGATAGTTTCCTGCTTGGGAACGTCGACCGCCTTAGTGCGAATATCTACTTTGCGAAAAGTTTGAAATATGGGCCAAATAAAGCGCCATCCCGGCTGAATAAGACCAGTAAATCGACCCATGGTGTAGACCACACCACGCTCGTATTGATTAATTTGTTTAAGAAAGGAAAGGAAAAAAATTACAGTTCCAATGAAAATTACAAATCCTGACATAAAATTCCTCCTTGTCTAAAAGTATACACTATCCAGATCTGAGCACTCATCTGCCAGCATTTTTTAAACGACTCTCACTACTGATTTGTCTTGCAAGATATGTTTTCATTAACGACTGGTATGGCACGTCTTGAGCGTTGGCAAGCTCCTTAATACGCCCAAGCATGTGGCTCGGCAAACGAAGCGAAATTGACTCAGTTGATGGCTTGAGCTTAGACAAATCCATTTCAATTGGATTATTCAAATCAAAATACTCGCTAGTATCTGCCTTTTCCCAAAATTTCTTCTCGTCTTTCTCATTCACAAACTTTGGAACTGGTTTGATTTTTTTATTTTTCATACACTCTCCTTTCCTTTTTATTCTGCTTTCTAGCCGATATAACTCTGATTTTGTTGTTTCTAATCGTAAAAATAATTGTTAAATAATTTCCTACGCTATTTTTCCCCAGGGCCAAAAATCTTCTTTCGGTCTGAGAATGCTTTAAATCTGGAACTATCTTAATTGGCCTGTTAAAGAAAGTTTCCTCAATCTCTCTTTGAGGGAGACCATGCTTCTTGAGATTTTTATCTCTATTTGCTTCATCCCAATCAAAAGCAAGTGGAGCGGGTATTTTCACAAAATAAGTATATTGCAAATATATACAATTGTCAACTTGTTGTAAAATAATCACAAAATCAACACATCACTCCCCTCTGCTACAATACCCCCATGGACTCAAGATATATTCCAGAGGAACACGAAGCAGCTATCTATGCTAAATGGGAAGCGGCCGACGCTTTTAATCCCGACTCTAAAATATACAAAAAGAATCGCTCTAACAAGCCTTTTTGTATTATTATGCCTCCTCCAAATGCCAACGACCCGCTTCACGTCGGTCATGCTGTGGGCATTGCTATAGAAGATACCTTGACTCGCTTTAGTCGCATGAAAGGCATGGACACCCTGCTCTTTCCCGGAACAGATCACGCTGGTATAGAGACCCAATTTGTTTTCGAGAAAAAACTTCAGAAGAATAAACAATCTCGCTTTAACTTTGATCGCCCCACTCTCTACAAAATGATTTGGGATTACGTACAGGAAAATTCAGAGATGGCTAATAGCCAAACAAAAGTCTTGGGGGCTAGTGCCGACTGGAGTCGCTTTCGTTTTATGCTCGATGACTCGGTGGTAAAAATCGCCAAAGAAACTTTCAGGAAGATGCATGAAGATAAATTGATATATAGGGATATTCAGCTAGTAAACTACTGCACCAAATGTGGCACCAGCTACTCAGAATTAGAGGTTGTAAATAAAGATCAAATTACCAAGCTCTATTATGTTCGCTATAGAAAAGTAGCCAATCCCGACGAATTTGTCATTGTTGCCACCACTCGCCCAGAGCCTATTTTTGCTGACACTCACCTAGCTGTTCATCCTGATGATCCAAAGAACAAAGCCCTTATCGGTACAGAAGTTCTTAATCCCCTCACCGATCAACGCATGCCGATTATCGCCGATGAGTTCGTCGATCCAGAATTTGGCACCGGTATCGTGAAACTCACCCCCGCCCACGACCGCGACGACTTTGCCGTGGCCACTAAACACAACTTACCAATCATTGAGGCCATTAATAAATCTGGCAAGCTCACTGAGGCTGCAGGAAAATACGCTGGTCTTTCTGTCGTGGTCGCCCGCGAACAAATTGCTGCCGATCTGAAAGAAAAAGGTCTAATAGAAAAGGTTGATGAATCATACAAAAACGTCATTAAGACTTGCTATAGATGTGGTCGAATTATAGAGCCACTACCACTCACCCAATTCTTCATGGCAGTCAATAAACCGGGAAATAGTCTGACCAAGAAAGCTTTGGAAGCTTTAGATTCTGGAGAGACCGTTGTCTACGGCGCCGGACGTGAAAAGATTCTTCGTCACTGGCTAGAAAACCTACGAGACTGGAACATTTCGCGCCAAATCGCTTGGGGAATTCAAATTCCCGTTTGGTACCAGATTGATGGACACGAAACAGAAATTACAATTTCATTTCTAGATGAAAAGAAGGAATACAAGTCTGGTGTGTTAGCAGAGCTTCTAAAATCCCACTCTCTTGAAGAAATCACAGCTGGCCTCCAAGAGCTCTCGGCCAATTTGCCAGTCCCCTACTCCATCGGTAAAAAACCAGCGGACAACAATTATAAATATCTACCTGAGACCGACACCTTTGACACCTGGTTTTCCTCTGGACAATGGCCAATCTCTACTCTAAAAAGCACTGAACCTACGGACTTCGAGCGCTTCTACCCCACCACCCTCATGGAAACTGGCTATGACATTTTGCCATTTTGGGTGATGAGAATGATGCTTCTTGGCATTTATCTGACTGGGAAATCCCCTTTTAAAGAAGTCTATCTTCATGGTCTCATTCGAGACGCCCAAGGCAGAAAAATGAGTAAGAGCAAGGGAAATGTTGTTAATCCTCTCGATATGGTGGCTAAATATGGAGCTGACGCCGTCCGCATGGCCCTGGTGATTAGATCCACAGCCGGACAAGATAAATCTGTCGGCGAGCCAGACTTTAAGGCTATGAGAAACCTAACTAATAAAATTTGGAATGCCACCAGGTTTGTTTTGCTCCAAGATGGGGATGAAAAAGCTGGTTCCCAGGATAAGGAAGATACGGAAAAAATGAAATCAATTGTCACTGAAATAACCGGAAATCTAGATACCAGAAACATCGGTCTTGCCGCCGATTCTCTCTATAATCACTTCTGGCACTGGTACTGTGATGACTGTATTGAGCAGGTGAAGTCGGGCCAACTCTCGAGAAAAACTGCCCAAGAAATTCTGGAGACATTCTTAAAACTCCTCCACCCCTTCATGCCATTTGTGACCGAAGCTTGCTGGCAGAATCTTAAAGGCAACTCTGACACACTTCTCATCGCAGAAACCTGGCCAACTGCCTAAATCCTCCATCTCCTTGGTATACTAGTCGTATGCGCCTTCTCTCAAAACTGATTTTTTCGCTTCGTCTTCTCTGGTCACTTACTATTTTTGGCACCAGGCTTTCTCTAGCTGTAGCCGCCCAAAAACAACTGGCGACAATGTCAATTGTGGCCATTCTTTTGATAGGTCTTTTTGCCACCACCACCCTTCTCTCCCAACCAAAAGTAGCAGCAGAAACTACCCCAACAAGCGGTCACTACTTGGCTAAAAATTCAGAAATAGAAAAACTCTCAGAAGAGGAAATCCAGAAAGAACTAGAATATGTTCTTGAGCAAATTAAGCTTCAGCCCACTCACCAAGATCTAATCTACAATGCTGCCCTGCTCTATAGAGCCCAGGGAAATGAATCTCAAGCCGAGGCTTATCTTCAGCGTTTATCTAAGTAATTATTCGGATTTTTTGGCTGATTCGTCAGCACTATTTTCAGTTGTCTTTTCATCAGCTGCTGATTCGGATGCTTCGCCATCAGTTGCTTCGACTGCCTCTACCGGAGCTTCCACCTCTTCAGCTCTCAGCTCTTGAAGTAAGACGAGCGGAGCCTCAAGCTCTTCCTCGCTCAGTTGGAGAGTAATTAGGGATTTATCATAGATGATATCTGCGACTGTTAATGACTGGCCGATCTCTGTAAGTTTTGAGATATCAATCTCAAATTTCTCTGGAATATCAGATGGTAAGGCTTCAATTGGCAACTCATCTCTAACAAGCAAGATGTTGGAGTCTGGAACGTCACACTCACCGATCATCTCGACAGGTACGTCCATTTCAATCTTTTCTAAGAGATTAACTCTTTTGAAAACAATGTGTAAAGGCATGTGAGTGACTGGGTGTTCTTGAATTTCCTCGAGAACAACGGGAATTTTTTCACCAGAATCAATCTGAACATAAAAGAGACCGCCTTCGAAATCGGAACGATGCTTTTGAACCATTTTGAGCGGACATGAGATCATTGTAGAATCTAGAGATAAACCGAAGATATTTCCCGGTATATCACCATTTTTTCTAATGTCCTTGTTCTTGCCACCTCTGGTACCTCTGGATGAAACGTGAAATAAAAAAGAGTTCGATTGTTTTGTCATGGGTTATATATAGTTACAAATTGATACGGATGTCTCCTGGCATTATATCACTCATTTCTTACATAAACCGTATGATCCAGAGAAATTTTGCTAAATTTTTATCTTGAGAATTGGGCCCCATAAAAACCATGTTTGTCTAATTTGCCGGTGAAGGTGAGGGTAGAGTCTGCAGTATCTGCCTGTGGAGCTATTTTTTCAGGCCGATCTCCTGGTGGATAATTCATTGTTACTACGATCGGATCGTCACCTGTTCCCGCCTGTTTTTGATTAAAGAATGCATAAGAATATGACTGGGCAGAGACCAGGGGAGTCGAGTAAACCAACTCTGTAGTCACAGTCTGACCGACGGGAACCTCCACGCTAATGCCAACTACGGTGCGGTTGTGTTCTGTGCTTAAAGTTAGGTTTTGAATTGAGACTGGACGACCATCAACTCGCGCCGCCTTGTACTGTGAATTTTTGTCAAGATAATAGCGAACAAATGCTTTGTAGGGGCCCTTGGGCCAGGAACCAGATTGAGCTGTGTTCACGTAGGTGGTTCTATGAAGATGCTCGGCACTGGTAGGAGTAATCTCGATGGCATGAGAGAGATCTCGCTCGATGTAGTAATTGGCTTTGTTAACTCCAACATTCGCCTCAACCTGAAAAAAGGGTTCTACTGTGCACGATTGACTGACAAGTTGGGTGGGGCAGGCAGGCTGAAGCATGGCTCCCGTCCAACCGACATTCTGAAGAGAGGGTTGGATGTCTTCGTCAGCCACACTTAAAAACAGATGCTGATGATCTGCAGCCTGACGTAAGGCGCTTAGAAATTGTGGATACTTTTCTATTGATATACCAATGATTTTACTCATTGCCCTCTGTAAGAGAACGCTTGAATAGTCTGTGGTGCCATTATCTGGAACCAAGACGGCCTCCGAATGGAACTCAAGTCTCTCAGATAAATTTTTATGAGTAACTACTTCGTTATATTCTGGCAGATCAACTGGGCCAACAACCCCGATTATTTCGGCTAAAGCTTGTGTGTCTAAAGCTACGACTCCTGCCAACTGAACATTGCGAATTCGGTCAACAAACCAAGTGATGTTGGTAGCCGTTGTTGGAAAATCTGGATCCCAATTACTGTCGTGTGGGTACCACTGTTCTTCTCCTAAAAGACGAGCGATATCGAGAGGAGGGGAGACAGCTCCAGACAGGGCGGCATCAAGCTCATAGATACTCGAAACAGAGTAATCAATGATTGTCCCTTGAGCAAAGGTGACGAAGACAACTGCCTGAATAAAGCCTCCGGTTGGCCTCAACTCTTGGCTATTTTGAAAAATAACGGCATATGTTTTTTTAGAATCAATTCCTGTCATTTCTGGCAAAAGAGGAAGCAGTTGTTGCTGCAAGGCCAAGGTTGTTCTTTCAGAAACTAATCTCGCCCGAAGCTTTGAGATAACAGAATCATCATCCTCTTTCATAAAACTTGCTGTAGTTAATTCTGAGTCTAGGGTTGATAAAAGCTCGTAGGCTCTTTGAGCCTGAGTGGTTATGTTTGCGGCCAAAACACTCGCATCGCTGTCTACTTGTCCCACCACGTGTTGGAAGAGCATTCTTTGGCTCTCACGAGCCTGAGGCACTACTTGTGAATAATTAAGTAGCGACTGAATGATTGATAGCGTGTGTTCGGCATTAGTAATTGTTGGTACATCAATAAAAGATCCGTAGCTATTTGCCTGAAGAGTTAAAAAGTCAAACCAACCAATCGATGACTCTTCATCTGAAAAATCCTCCGATTCAACCACTCTAAGAACAAGGCTTCTAGCTGCACCCTCTGTCAGACGGACAGAAAGCATGAAGACTCCCACTAAACACAAAACTCCCAAAGCTACGCCAGTTGAAATTAACCCAGCAAAGAAAAGGGCTGTGTTTTTGCGCTTTTTCTTACTTATCACCGCCGAGACCTTGGTGACCACCGAAGTTTTTTGTTGTTTTTCTTGTTTATGAGAAGTTGCAAAGAGAGTGGTTATCTCTGAGAAAACTGATTCTTTTGGAGGAGGAACTGATTTTAATGGCTTGAGAACAACTTCTTCTTTTTC
>CAZPFX010000007.1:18801-45496 GCA_964586055.1 uncultured Pseudomonadales bacterium
GCAGCATCCATAGCTGATATTTGTGTGCCCACAAAAACTATTCCTGCTTTTGAAGATCTAAAAATGGTGGCGCGCAAAGGAGAAATGATATCCGAAAGTGAAAGAGGCGCAATATTACAATCTACCTGAGGAACTACTCCGGTTGGAATTAAGCTTGATAATTGTCGAAGTGGGGAAGAGCCACTCGAAACCAAATCTCTAATAAACAAAAATTGGGCGCTGGGAAAAAGAAATACTAAATCTTGAACTGGTTGCTTTTTTGTAGAACTAACTTCGATCAATAGAACCAGCTGATGATAAGAGGAGAGAACTTGCGACAATTCTTTTAAGTGATGATTTTTTGCCTTCCAGTCAATATATACGATTATTTTGTAGGCTTGTCTAAGCTGTTGGGCAATTTCGGATGTGATTGAGTCTGAAATCGAGTGAGTTGAATAAGTTACTTCTTCTCGACCAAAAGAGGCGCCCAGCGCATTAAGAACTTCATTCTTACCAAAAAAAACAATATGAGGAGTTTCAGCAACGGTAGTTGTTGTTAGGACAGAGGGCATCGCTCGTATTGTAGAAAACCAGTTGCCGTAAGTATAGGTGCGCTACGAATTAGGAATCTAGAGCAGAGTTAACTAAAGCGTCTGCAGCTGAGTTTTGTTCTCTAGGAACATGCCTAAAAGAATAAGGAATTGAAATTGAAGAAAGATTTTCCCAACACTCCAAGGCTAATTCTCTAAGATGGGGTTCTTTAATTTTCCAGCGTTTTGCTAGCTGCTCAACCACTAGCTTAGAATCTAGTTTCCACTCCATTTCAGCAACCTCAGTGTGTTCGCCTAAATAATCTTTAAGCCAAGCTAAACCCTTAATTACTGCTGTGTATTCTGCGACATTATTGGTTGTCTCTCCAATGGTTTCTCCATGTTCATAAACCAATTTTTCACCAACCAAGGCGACAAAGCCTATGCCTGCTGGGCCTGGATTTCCGCGAGCTCCACCATCTGAGAAAAGCGTTATTTTCATGTTGTTTTTAAACGAATAGTTAATCTTCGATCACGACCCATGCCGTCGGAGATGCTTTCAAGTTTTTCTGCATCTGGAAGCTCGGCAAGACTCGCGTGAACAATATAGCGCTCATAAGCCGGAAGAAATGATTGGAAAGTGTAGGGATTACCGCTAGAAACAACTCTCTCAGCAGCCTCTTTAACTAAGTCCTCAAGTTTTTCCTGTCTCTGTTCACGATAGTTGTTAACGTTTACTAGCAGTCGTTCGTCTGGAGTTTCTTGGAAAATTAATCTTACTATTCTCTGAAGAGATTCAAGGGTCTCGCCGTGAAAACCGATAAAAAGCCCAGAATCATCTTCTGGAACGGTTAATTGAATTTGCTTGCCGTCATCTGTGTCTGTGACTTCTACTGAGATTGAATCCACAGCCATGCCGCAGTGCTCACATAATTGAATTAAAAATGAGTCTATTGTCATATTTTTTGTCCTCCTAAAAATACCTTAGCTTTATTAATATACTTTTCTGCTCCACCTATGCCGCCAATTTTATACTGCTGAACCAAGCTAAACAAAGTGGTTATTACCCAATAAAGAGCTAGACCCGATGGAAACTGTAGAGCAATAAAAACGGTCAAGATTGGCATCATAAACAACATTTGTTTTTGCATCGTCTGACCCATGTCGGCCATACCAGATTTCGGTGGCTCTTGTTTCTTTTTCTTCTCATTAGCCTTAGAAGCTTCTTCTTTAGGCATCATCATTAGAGATAATAAGAACTGGGAAGCTCCAGCTAAGACAGGTAAAACATATGTTGAATCTGGGAAACGAACATCTAGCCAGAGAAACTGAGTGTTCATGACGATAGATTGGGTGTCTGTGTGGCTTAGAAAATCTATAAAGAAGCGATACAGAAAAATTAAAATCACCAATTGAACAACTTGAGGAATACAGCCAGCAATGGGGTTAACTTTATGTTGCTGATAAAGGGCTAGCTGAGCCGCCTGAAGTGCTTTTGGATCTTTTTTATGTTTATTTTTTAACTTTTCTAGTTCTGGTTGCAAAACCCGCATTTTGTTCATAGCCACCTGAGAAGATTTTGTAAGAGGATATAGAATTCCTCTTAAAACAACCGTAAAAACAACAATCGATAAACCCAAACTTCCGGTAAGACCGTGAAGTTGAATCATTACAAAAGTAAAAATATCAGTTAACCAAGACATAAGTTCTTTCTAAATTCGACAATGAGCGAATTGCTTCAACGCTCCCGAAAAACTACTAATTTTTCTTGACTTTACAGACTCAAACAATCTTTCACCACAACTAGGAGAGTGAATGCATGGCGATACATATCCAAAAACACTAGTTAGAATCGAGATCCGAAGTGTTCTTGAGAATATATATAAGTTTCTTAACATAATTATAATTAATCATTGACTCGCTGCCGCATTGTATCAAGCTCAGAGAGTATCTGCTCTTGATAATTGTTTCCTTTAGAAACAATTAATGCATACTTTCCACCAGGCCAAGTTCCAAGATTTATTTGTTCTTGCCAGACTGCCTCATACTTGCGGCGCAGAGAATTTCTTTTAGAAGCAAGAGGAGTGTTTTTTGCAATCACTCTAACCATGCCTTTGGCAATTTTCGTATTATCTATCTGATAATATAGCTTACTGTTCGCCGATTTTGCTAGAGATGCAGTGGAGAAAAAATTTCGATCTAACCTGAGCTTAAATTGGTTATTTTTAGCCAACATACTAGGCTGAGACAGAGAGTCTTGTTCTGCCTTTACTTCGTCGTCTTTTCAAAAGTTTTCGACCAGCAAAGGTTCTCATTCTTTTCAAAAATCCATGCTTTCGCACGCGTTTTTTTCTTTTTGGGTTCCAGGTTCGTTTTGTCATGAGGTGAGTATTATAACAGAAGTATATTTTAGCTAAGCGGCAACTCTAAATGGCATAACAACATACTGAAAATTTTGTAAATTAGAAGCAGTACAAAGAACAGGCTTTAATGGTTCTGTAAAAGCAAATTTTACCTCCGAATCACTAAATTGTTTAAATATATCCAGAAGATATTGGGCGTTAAAGTTTACTGTTATCTCATCTCCGTCGATGCTAATGTCATCGAGAACACCTTCAAAATGACCAGATGGGGTAGTTGGTGTAGTAATTAATATTTGAGAATTAAGACAAGAAAACTGAACAATACTAGAACTTTCTCTGGCAAAAACAGCTGCTCTCTGGAGTTGGTCAAAAAGCTGAGTTCCGTCACAAGTTAAAGACGTTGACGAACCACTCGGGACAATTTGAGAGTATGGGGGAAATTCGCCTTCAATTAATCTGCTAAAAATCCAAGTCGCTCCAATCTGGACACAGACTTGTTTATCTTTTTGGGCAATTGATAAAAAGACTTCGTCCTCCTCAAGTAGAACCGCCAATCTCGAAACTTCGCTCAGAGCCTTAGCTGGAAAGAGAAGGGTGGACTGAACGTCTCCAGTCATGTTTTCTTCTAAAAGAGATAATCTAAAACCGTCTGTCCCAACGGCTCTATAGCCTGTCTTACAAAATTCTAGAAGGACGCTTGTTAAAACTGGTCTAGTCACATCTTTAGATATACTTGGCAAAACCAGATCGGCAATTTTCATTAAAGTACTCGTTTTGAGCGGTCTAACTTCGCCACTTGCCTCTGGAAATTCTGGAAAATCATCAACTGCCATACATTGAATTGTTGATTTCGTTGCTTTCGAAGAAACAATTAGCTGCTCTTTATCGACTTCTAAAGTTAAAGACTCATCTGGAAGAGATTGAATAACTGTATTAAATAATTTGCCGGGTATGGCTGCTGTTCCTTCAGTAACCACTTCTGCTGAAAGAGGGGCTATAACTCCAAAGTACAAGTCTGTTGCTGCAAGAGTCACTCCCGTCTTAGTTACTTCAAATCTAATTGATTGAAGAATCGGTAATGAGGGTTTACTAGGAACTGCCTTTTGTAGGGTTTTTAACGCTTGTCTAAGTTCAGAAGTTGTAACAATTATCTTCATAGGGGTTAGTGTAACTTTTTTATTATTAATTAGTAGTTGTAATAGTAGTAGGCTAAGACAGAGCTGGTGATAAATAACGGATTTTAGTCAAGTAGAAGCCTGTTAATAACTCAGTGTAAAACCCCTGAAAAAACCTGTGGATTATGTGGGGATAGAGGTTTAAAAGAGTGAATAACATTATTTGGAAGGTGCGAATAAGTCTAATTCTTTCACACAGCTTTAAACATCTTTCCCACAGGATATAATTAGTTTTTCCCCATAGATTGGAGCGTCCGACGAATAGATAAAATGTCTCTTTGGAGTTGGCTATCTGATAAAAGTAATAATTCAACCTTTCTAGTTGCATGCAGTACGCTCGTGTGGTCTCTTCCAGAGAACCAGCGACCAATTTCTGTTAAAGGTAGTGATAATTCATTTTTAAGCAGAAACATTGCGATGTGTCTGGCAGTTACTAACTGTTTAACTCGACTTTTTCCTTTTAAAACTGCCTGGGAAAGCTGAAAGTGATTGGCAACAAGCTTAATAATGTCCGTGGGAGAAGCATTTGTGATTCGCCTCTCTTGTTGAGTGGTGTGGGAAATTATTTCCGCAATTAATTCTGGGGTCAGAGTGCGTTTTTTCAGTTCCACCTCTGATCTAATGCTGGTAATTATGCCCTCAATTTTTCTTGCTGAATCAACTGATTCGGCAATTGTTTTCGCTAAGTCAATTGAGATTGGAATTCCCTGGGCCTTGCTTTTTAGGAGCAAAATTGCAGTTCTTAATTCAAACGATGGCTCTTGGATATCAATCATTAATCCGGCCTCGAATCGGGAACGCAATCTATCTTCAAGCAATCTTATCTCATGAGGCGGTCTGTCTGAGGTGAGGACAACTTGTTTTAAGTGTTTAGTTAGGGCATTAAAGGTATGAAAGAACTCTTCTTGAACAGCGGTTTTTCCAGCAATGAATTGAATATCATCAATAAATAAAACTTGCGTGGATCGATATTTATCTTTAAAGTGCGAAACCTTCTTTGTTTGGATGGCTTGGACGATTTGATTAGTAAATTCTTCCCCAGTGGAGTAAATCATTTCTATTTGTGGGTTCTGCTCAATAATGTTGTTGCCGATGGCGTGCATGAGGTGGGTTTTGCCGACTCCTACCCCGCCATAGAGAAAGAGAGGGTTGTACGATGATCCAGGCTGATTTGAGACCGCTACGGCGGCTGCATGAGCCATTTCATTACTGGTTGACACGGCAAAAGTCTCAAAAGTGTAGTCAGTTCGAAGACCAACTTTTTTGGCGTGAAGTTTGGAGCGATCAACTGCCGCAGACTCTAAATTCTCAGGAGAAAATAAATCCTCAACTCTAGGCGATTTTGAGACTCCATTTTTAGCGACGGCGCTTGGTTGAAGCTCCGTGCTTCTAGGAACGCTCTCATTTTGTTGAGAGGCTTCTCCAACAACATAAACCATCTCGACTTGTTTTCTAGTTATCTCAGAAAGAGTTTGTCTTAGAGCTTCATCAAAATTTTTCTTGACATTCGTCGAATGAAAAGCTGTTGGGCTCATGATCGTTGCTAATAGCTGAGTGTCGCTGGAGTTTTCTAAATTTGTGAGGGGGTTGGCAACAATCCAAGTGTTGTAGACGGCTGGGCTGAGCTGGCCGCGAAGCTTTGCGCAGCATTCATGCCAAGTGGCACGAACTTCATCGCTCGTAGGTTGTTGTGTGACCATGCAAGTATTCCAATTCTGAAACGCGACTGGGGCAGCAGTGGCATAGTTATACACACCGTTATCCACAGTGCGCAAGCATCAAAATTCTACTCGGTTTCTGGCGGGGAGTAAGAGTCTAGGCCTGGATTTGCCACAGTCTCTTGAGACGAAGCAGCCTGTCTATTTGCTAGAATTTGCTGTTTTTGGAGGAGTTCTTCTGGATCGGTAGTAATAAGATTGTGTTCTTCATCGCTAGCCACCACTCTGAGAGCCACGTGATTTTGACCGGCAAAGAAAATTCCCTCTCCCACATCAGCGGTGACAAGAAGCTGTCTTTCACCTTGGGATAGGTAAAAGGTTTGGGCCAAGATAGGAATTGAGGCCGTTGATTGCTTCATTAGAAACTGGATGGAGGCGTTGGAAATAATGGCTTTGCCAAACTCACTACCAATAAAATCTTCAACATCTTGAGTAATGGTGGTTATACCAAGATAATATTTTCGAGCTCTCTTCACCATAGAGTGAATAAATGAGGCTGAATCTCTACTTTTCATAAAGTACCAAGCTTCGTCGATGATGAGAATGCGCTTCTTAAGCGTCTTTTTTACTCTTGTCCAAATGAAGTCGAGAATAATGTACATAGCAATTGGTCGCATTTCCTCTTCCATTTCTTTAACAGAGAAAATGGTGAGCTGATTAGTGATATCAATATTGGAAGCCTGGTCGAAAATGCCCCGGAAAGAACCAGTGATGTATTTTTCAAGGCGCGCGGCTACGTCGTTAGCGTCCTGATTCTCCATTCCGATTAAAGCTTTATAAACATCTTCCATAAGGGGTGGCTCGAGAGTTTGGGTGGCTGGGTCAGGCGTAATGCCCTTAGCTTTGTAGGCGGCGACCAGAGCTCTGTCTAAAAGAGCGTCTTGTTGAGCGGTCATTTCTCCAAGCATGACCTTGAGAAGGCCGTGGAGAGAAATAATTTTTTGACCGAGTTCGTTTTCGCCTTCTTCATAAACGTTCGAGAGATCGAAGGGATTAATTTTTGCCTCAGATCCAAAGGTGAAGTTGATATATTCTCCGCCCACAGCTTTGGTTAAGTCTTCGTATTCGTGCTCTGGATCAAGAACAATCACCTCTGCGCCGAACATAAGTTGTCTAAGAATTTCTAACTTGACGGTGTAAGACTTACCAGCCCCAGACTTAGCCAAAACCATCATGTTGGCATTTTCCATTTTAAAGCGATCAAAAATAACCAGCGAGTCGTTGTGCTCGTTGATGCCATACATAATGCCAGTTTCCATCGTCAACTCTGAAGAAGTAAAGGGAAAGGTAGTGGCTAGCGATGTGGTATCCATGTTTCTGGTGACGAGCAATTTGTCGACGCCCATAGGCAGGGTGGTTTTAAAGCCCTCGTCCATTTGTAGGGTTGTGCGTTTCGAGACAATTAGAAGTGAGCCGAGGGTGGATTGAATATTTTTGGTGACCTTGTCTAGTTCCTCAAGAGTTTTTCCAGAAACAGTTACATAAAGGCCAAACTGATAAAAACGCTCCGAGCCCTTAGCTAGTTCCTCGCGAATAAAGCGAGCATCTTCGAGTTTGACCTCGGTATTGATATTACTGATTTTTCCAGACCTGAGGTCAGATTGGATTTCTGCCTCCATCTCGGTGATCTTGCGCTTGAGATTATCAAGCACCTCTCCAGAGTCTACTGGGAAGATAAACATCGCAATCTGCATTTGGTGTGGGTAGTTGATTAGGGGAGAAAGCCAGTTAGCGGGAACGGTTCTAGGATAGCCAGCCACGAACATGGTTCTGGTGTAGGTGGAGTTGATTTTTTGATAGCCAAAATCGATCTCAATAGCTTCCGGAGCAATGATGTCTTGGATGGTTACCAGGCCACGAGAGAACTCTTGGATTTTTTCGAGAGTTCTTTGCTCAGCAGAAGATTGAGACTCTTCTAGAGCTTTCGCGGGCTTTTTTTTGCCGAATGGTAAGAGAGAGCTAAGGCTGGGCATTACCCCCATTGTACGCAAGCACTAGATTTCAGGCAACGGTGGCATTGTGGGTGCTGGAGCCGCCGTCACTGGTGTCTCGGTAGGAGCTGTAAACACTGGTTGTGCTGGAGCTTGTCCGAGTTCTTGGAGGGTGTTGTTTAAATCTGCTTGCATGCCATCAACGTCTTCTGCGGCGGGGGTTGGCGCAACCGGAGCGACTGGAGCGCTAGCAATTGGCTCAGTTGGCGAAACCTCAGGAATTTCTACAGGGACTTCGGCGATTGTTTCAACTTGAGACATCATTGGAGTTTCAACTTGTGTTTCAACTGGGGGCATTTCAGAAACAACAGGAGCGGGATCTGGCTGCGCCTCTGACTGTGCGGGTTGCTCAGAAACAACTGGTTCTGGAGCGACCGGAGCCACTGAGGCAACTGGAGTGGGTTGTTGGTTGATATCCATAGTATCTTCCTGTATTTGTGCACGCACGAGTGGCGTACTATAGCTATTACTTTCGGCTATGTGCTGACCCTCAGCTGCTTCCGGATTATATTTAACGTAGAAGAGCTGAATGATTTCTTGGGTTGTGAGCTGCCTTGAGAATAACCCAATTCTCGCAAACTGTCCAATAATATGATCTCTTTTTGGATGAAGCAAATTGGTAGCTTTTTCAATAATTACAGATCTTTCAATGTTTTCAATTGGGGCCGGCTTTGCTCCTGGCATGACGCTGGCGGCAGAGACTAGACCAAGCTCCAGCGCAGAGGCCGGAATAACCACGTAGAATTTTTTGTCTAAAACATTGCGCTCGTGAATAAGGTTGGCAACAAAGGTTCGGTACTCATGAATTCGACTTTGCATTACTGGTGACAGGGTTTCGGCTTCTTTTTCCTCAAGTAGGCGCAGGTAGGCGGTAACATCTTTTGTTTGTGAGTTAATGACAATTTGAATGGGATAGTTAAGAGAATTTAAAAGACCGGCGTAGGCATACATGATGGCGTCTTGTTCTTGTTCAGCTAAGAGGCCAAAGTTCATAGCGTCAACGGAAATGATCAGGGAGGTCGTCCCGTCTTTCATTATGAGAAGATCGTTCGTTATATCGTGTATATCGAGAAAAACTTGGGTGGTTGGTTGAGAGGGTTGGGCAGCCATACTACAGAATCATCGTATCTTGTTTCACTTCCAGAGGCAAGAAGTTATGTTGTTCCCCTAATTTCTAGCGGGTCAACAAGTGAGCCTCCGAGAGTAATTGTTTGACTAGGAAATTCTTGACCATCTTTCTCGGCCTGGATAACATAACTACCATCCCTCATGGGAGTGGTAACAAAAAATTGGCCGAGAGCGTTGCTTTTAACCGCTCTTTCAATTTTTCCTTCTGGAGTTCTTATCTCGACAATGGCATCAGGAATTAGCTCGTTATCTTTAGATAAAACCATGCCAACAAGCTTGTTGGGTATGGTTGGTTTTTCTGGGAATGGCAAATCCGGATTGAGCGTGGCCGCAGAGGTTGTTGAGCTCTGAGCAACATACTGCTCTTGATCAGATATAAAAACATGCTCTCCAATGGATTGTTGACCAACTAGTTCGATCTCGTCATCTCCCGTGTCTTTGTGAACAACAATGGCCTCGGTCTCTGGAATTTCAATATTTTGAGCAACCTGCTCTGTAGTGAGATGACTTTTTTTCTGGGAATACGTACTCCCGTGCCTTAGGGATTTTATGTCTAGAGACTCTTGTTGTGGGGTCTCGACCGCACCCCCGTTTGAAAAAACTGTAAAAACCTGACTCATGGCGGGGTCGTGTCGGATGCCACGAACCCTTGTCGAAAGATTTGGCTTTTGGACTACGTTTATGTGTGGAGGTTCGAGAGGTCTGGTTTTATTAGAGGCAAAAAGAGCGGAAATGTT
Source organism: uncultured Pseudomonadales bacterium (assembly GCA_964586055.1). Taxonomy (GTDB): domain Bacteria; phylum Patescibacteriota; class Microgenomatia; order UBA1400; family PJMF01; genus UM-FILTER-42-14. The sequence goes on from CAZPFX010000007.1 coordinate 28,423, forward strand.
GTTAAGTTTTGATTCTTCTTCGGCGGTTCGATCAGTCACACCCTCGCTGTACTGTGTAGAGACAAGATATTCCTTAATTCTCTCCCGACGAATCGGAGAAAGATCGATCCCTGCCTCTTGCGGCTGGACATTCTTGCCTGGCTTGAACAAAAAAGGATCGGGAATTTTTGGAACACGTCGCCAAAAGTACTTAGTTGGTTTATAAAGAATTTTGTAGAAAGTGACTAGCCAGTGGTCGAGCGGTCTTTCTTGGATGGGAACGAACGCGGCTAGCGCCCCCATGCCAAAGGCGAGAACCATGAGTGGCCACTTCACAATGGCAAAAAGGTTGGTTGAATAGATAAAAAACGCCAGGATTGCCCCAAGAGCTAGTTCTCCGAATTGCTTCAGGGTCATGCTGCCAACAATGTGGAAGCGGTAGCCGGTTATATCTTGTGGTATTGGATGTTCTCGCATGGCAGGCTACTCTATTGTAGAGAGAACTTTGTTAGAAGCCAAGTTCAACCGCGGGAGTGAGAACCTCTCCAGAGATTTTTTCGCCTGCAGAGGTGGTAAATTCACCCTTAAATCTATACATAGGAATTACTACTGAGTCGGCACCGGTGCGGTACTCAACGCTGACGGAGGAGAAATCACCTGTCTGTAAAAGAGTCTTATCTACAGGGTCGAGATCTGGATGTCTGGCGAAAAGAATGCCGCCGCCGTTTTTCTTTAAGTTTTCCAGGGCCTCTTCGGTTGAGATCGTTTTTTTCTGAGTCGTTTCTTCTACAGAAACAATCGGTGGCGTAATTGTTAATTTTTCTACACCCTCTACACTAACGTAAACTTCGAAGGCGGGCATGTAGTTATAGCCAAATAGAATTGGAAAGCCCAACAAGCTTGGGGAGAGAAATGCGCGCGCCAAGGGAGCTTCTGATTTTTGTGATTCTTGTAGTTCGGGGCCGCGATCTAGAAGTAGTACCCCTTCCCCCTGAGCTTTAAGAGAAAGCTTCGGATAAAGTTCTTTTAGATAGTTTTCTGCCAGAGTGATAGCTTTTTCTTTAGTGATGGTCGCTTTGGTTTCTACAGGGGCATTTAGAGAAAGAGTTAGTTGTTTGGTTTTGTTATTCTGACTCATCGAGTAGCGTGAGCCAAGCCAAATTCCAGAGTCAGCGCTGGTTTGATTTAGTCTATAAAGATCTTCAAGGGGCTTAATGATTTCAACTTCAAGGTTAGTCGAGGCAACAACTTTGCCAAGGGGTAGTTCTTCTGGAACTTTTGGCGATGTTCCAGAAAAAGTTAATCCGGTATACGTGGTGGTTGTTCCATCGCTGTTCTGCATAAATGGGGTGGCAGGACTGGGTTTTGGGGTTAGAACATTAAGTAGGGCAGCGCCAGAGAGCAGCAAAAAGGAAATAATGGCTAGTTGTTGGTACCAGGTTTTTGATAATAAAAATCGTAAGATTTTCATGTTACTCCGCCTTTCCGCAGCTAGATACGTAGTCGCCTACTTTGATGGCGCCGGTTTTCGCGATTAGCTGATCGAGGGTAAAGTCAGAGCCATGTCTAAGCTCGTAGTGAAGATGGGGTGTAGTCGAGAAACCAGTATTGCCCATAAAGCCTATAAAATCTCCTGCCTTGACTTCTCCAGACTCAGGAACTGACACCATGTGACCAAGCATAAAAGTGCCAAAACTTGTTTCTAGGCGACCATAATTTCCATATCCACCACTGGGCTTCGGATCCACTGCTCCAGTGAGAGTTCCAGAAAATGGGGCATAAATTGGAGTTCCAACAGGTCCGCCTATGTCATAGGCGTCTAAGCCACTCCCATTATTATGACTAAAATCTCCATATGGCAGTTGTAGGACTTTTCCACTAGTCGGCCAACAACCAATTCTTGGATTTCCAATTTTTACTGGACTAGAAGCCTGGAGTATCTGACTTGAAGATATTGGATTATCGTATTCGTCAAAGACATCAAAGGTGATTGTGGCAGAGTTTATGATTAGGCTGTCAACTAAACTAGATCCGTTGACGGCCTCTGAATAGCTTGCAGAGCTAGGTTCGCTGCTTGGTTCAGAAATTAATTCAGCAATTTTTGTCTTTGATTCGTCAGAAAGCTCTTTGGGAGCGCTAATTTTAATGTCTTCGGCAGATCCAGAGAAAATTATTAAAGAATCAGTTACGTTGGTGATTTTTATCTTATAGCTTTGTCTGGGGCTGATTTTTAGGGTGTAGGTGGGATCAATGCTCGCTGTGTTGTTGTCGAATTGATTTTTAGAAGCGGTTTTTTCAAGGCTGGCATACTTTGATTGCTCATAAATAGTCTTCGGTCCAATGCCGTCGCTGGGTACTGAGACCAAGAAAGCACCATAGATGGTAAATAAAATGTGGAGGGTTAGTAATACGGCGGCTCCGATAGCAATGACTGGACCTGCAACAGCGGCAATAGCAACTGTACCTCCGGCGATTAGCCCAGCTAATGGTCCTGATGAAGACGCAGCCGCTGTTGCCGCTCCCGATGATGCGGCGGGGGCAGAGTAGCTAGCTTGGATGGGTTGGGAGTAAGTTGTGGCTTGGGCAGCGCTACTTGGGGCTGTGGATGCGTTGCCAGCTGAGCCAGTTTCTGCGCCAGAGGAAGTAGCTCCCGCTCGTTCTGCGGCTCGCATTTGGGCGAAGGAGCCAGAGCTAGCTCCCGACGAAGATAGGCCACTAGAGCTGGATTCCCAGGGAGGAATTGGATTAGATAAACCAAGAAAGTTGCCGCCTCCGCCACCAGTTATTCCGGCAGCAAAATTGGCTCCGATAGCAGTTCCAAGAATGGGACTCAAGGGGCCAAAAAGTGGTATTAGAGCAGTCCCCGCAAATCCACCCAGCGCCCCGCCAATGGCTCCAGCGGGAGTACTCAAGGCAAAAAGTGTCTGCTTTAATGCATACGCAGCACCAAGGCCTGCTCCAGCTAAAACTGCTCGGCCAGTTTTTGTCTTAGCTGCCCCCATTATCGCGCCGATGGGTCCTTTGGCTGCATCTTTGGCAAATTCAGCCATCTTCCTAAGGTTATCAACAGCCGAGCCGGCTTTGGAAGCAATTCCACTTCTTTCCTGACCTCTGCCCCAAGCTTCAGCGATAGGACCAACGCCCTGTCTAATCATAGTTTGAGCATTTGTTTCATAGTTTATGAGGTCGGTATTGGTTAAATGTTGAGGAACTTCTATTCCCGCCTCAGTTTGGCTAATTAGGTGAGAAAGTGCCAACGAACTTATTTGAGATTCTTGATTTGTAATTACTGCCTGTATTTGTCTTATCTGCGCCTCGCTTAAATTGGACTGTAGTAGTAACGAAGCCTCTATTCTCGTTTTTAATTTGGTCATGGCACTATCAACTTGCCGAGCTGCCTCAGTCAGTTCTTGACCAGATTCTTGAGACACATTTGTTTGGAAAGCTCTGACGATACTAGGTGCCGATCCCAATTGAGTGGTCTTACTTGCTGCATTCACGATTCGCTCTGGCGTGGCATCCTGTCCAGCTAGTCCTGCGTGGACGATTCCAGTCTCATCTCCCAAAGCCAAACTTGCTTGATAAGAAACAAGATGCTCTCCCAGAAGCGCCTTCAATTCATTTTTCTTTTCCGCGGAAAGTCCCGCCAGACTAATGCCAAACATTAGCTCTAGATTTCCATCTGAGAGAAAGCTGATAAAACCAGTAAGTTTGTTTCGTTGTTCTGCTACGGAGACGTCTCCACCAATGGTTAGACCCATGGTTTCAAGGGTTCCTTTAATGTTGCCTAGTTGGACGAGGGAGATGGAGTTAGCGCCAAATATTTTTTCAAGCTGGATTGATAAAAGCTGATCCTGAGACAAATTGGCATTTTGAAGGGCAACCCCTCCAATACTAGTTATCCCAGCGGCAAGCTGCTCCGCATATCTTGGATCTTGTGTTAGAAAATTAAGTTTATTTTCATCGAGACCATCCACCAATTTTCTGGCCTCTGCCTCAATTTGTTCTCTGAGGTGAAATGCTTCGGCGGGATCGAGATGAAGGGATAGTTTGGCGATTAAAAGCTGAGTGGCTTTATCTTTTATCTCGCTGAGTCTCTCTATCTTAAGCTCCTCTGCTTTTTGAGAAGCTGTTGCAGCTGGTGTGGCTTTAGGAAGCGACGCAATTGATATTTTTTGCGCCATCTCCTTAATTACATCTTTTGAAACAGCTGGTAATTCCTTTGAGAGTGACTCAAGTTTTTCAATAACTACCTGAGCTTCGGCAAGATTTCCTCTTTGCACAGCCTCCGTAACAACTTCATTAAGAAGAGCGTCTACTCTGGGTAGAAAACTTTGTCGAGCTGCTGTGCTCGCGAGAAACGCGCGAATGACTGTATTCCAGTCTTTAGCTACTCCATCACCGCCAAAAAATTTTTCCCTATCTTCGTATTGCTCAAGAAAAATCATGAAGTTCTCAGCAAGAGACTCTCTGATTTCGGGCATGAGCTTCTTGGCATCTCTGCTAAGACTCGTTCCATCAAAAATATTTTTAATCAACTGCTCTTCAATTAATATTTGAATTGATTGAATATCTCTAATATGAGTTTGAAGTTCGTCGCGAAATTCTTTTCTTATATCTTTGGCATCGACATGTTCGCTGGCTTCTCCTTCTCCGGCATCGGTGTCTGCTGCAGTGCGCCTAAAACCAGCTGCTCTTGCCTCTGTTTCCAGCTTTGCAAGTTTTTCTGAGTCAGGAGATTTTCCTCCAGAAATATCTGCAGAACCAGCTTCTTCTTGCTCTTTTTTTTGATAATTTTTGTATTGATCAACAGCTTGATCATTTCCATCAATAAGTTCTTTTATATTTTTCTCAGCGTTATTTAGTGCCCCAACAATTGAGATTAAAGAAAATTTTCCATCTTCCGCATCGCCAACTCTTTCTAAAAGTTCAAAATCTCTGTCTTTGGCTACTGATGGATAATCACTCTCATCATTCGCAAATACCGCGCGAATGTCTCTTAAAATCTGAACGAAGTCGGCGACTGTAAATAAATTTCTTAACTTGGAGTGGTCAAGATTCTCGTACTCATTAATATTTGCTGGGGAAAAAGTGGTGAGTTGAACATCGTTAGGATTGTCCTTAAGGCGAAGGATAATTTTTTGGTTGTCTCTGAGCTTGTACCCATTGTTGTAAGGCAAGAGTTTCATTAAATTCTCGTAGGTCTGGACGACGAGACCCATTTCCTCGTGGGTGAAAACTCCAAGTCTTTTTACTTCATTTTCGGTAACGAAATGATTCACTGAAAAAGTGGGTGCGGAAAGAGGAGTTGGTTGTGGTTCTCCAACAACGAATTCAACTGGTCTATCTTGAACATCAACTTTTGGTTCTCTAGGATCGTTTTGCCGTGAATCAGCCATACCCACCAATTATACTGTTAATCGGGCATGCGAAGCCAGGCGTGTTTATTTTTACATTTATAAGAGCTAATCGCCACACAATCGCCACATTTTGTGCTTAATCGCCACATTTAGCTTGACGGAACATCTCGACCAGAGACAGAGGCTAAAATATAATGTGACCCACGACCTTTGCCGCGCTGAGCAAAAATGCCTTTTTTAACTAATTCTTTTGTGTGTCTTCTAGCTGTTTCATCCGCCTGAGATGACAGTTTTTGGTACTCCTTAGTTGTAATATGTCCATGTTTTTTCACATACAGTACTGCTGAAATTTGTTGTTTATTCAAATCAAATTTTTCTAGGTGGTCTATCGTAAAAGGATCAAGAAAAAGGGTGGTGCGAATGCCGCCACTATATTCCTCAAACATTGGTGTGGGTAGACCTTTATCGACACATAGTTGAACGATGCGAGTCGTGCCTGTTCCCCAACGCTCAATAAGATTAGCAAAGTAAAAAACCTCAGCTATTAGTGGATTGCGTCTAATTGAGGGGTGGACTGGTTCATAAAACTGTTTTAAAGAAATGTTCGGAGCTAGTTTTCCGGGACTCCAGATACTCATCCTATCGTCGTACACACGAACTTCGATATTTCCAAGAACCGTATAGTCTCGATGAATAATAGCATTGAGAAGAGCTTCGCGAATGGCCTCAAGAGGATATGCCCAGATTTCTTTTCGCTGGAATCCTTCCAGGGTAGCTGTCTCCACCCTAATATCAAAACGCACTCCAAGCATTTTCCGTAATTGAATGATTGAATTGTCCACCTGACTCCAAAGAGATCCCCCAATGATTTGACTATCAAGGATAGTATTACCTTGAAAACGCCCGACTTGAATCTGGGCTCCAGAGAATAGGCTCTGTGGTTTTTCTGTGAAGAGCAGTGCTGCTGCAGCAGTCAACTTATGATCTCTAATAAGACTTAGTTTTTGAAGCGTTCCCACTAGATTATTATCAATGTTTGAGAGAGGTAGCCTATTTTTGGCTAGAGATAGAAAACGTTCCACTTGGTCTTTGTCAATTGAATTAAAATCCCATGACGTAGAAGTCGTGTCCCAGGTTTTCCATGACATTTGTAAAACACGTTGTGCCATTTGTTCAGGCGATAACTGCTGATTCGTACTACCTACCCGAGTGTAGTAGCGTCCTTTGTATGAAATCAGTCCTTGTTGGGGAGTGACAGAAATGCGTAGAATTGATTTACCTTTAATTTTTTCACTCCGAATTGAGGGACGAACGGTCAAGAGGGTGATGATTTGGTTAACGATCCTCTGGTTTTCTTTGTCAGAACAAGTGAACCCAAGTATTTCACCATCGTCCCGTACCCCAATATAAACCTCTCCCCCTTTATGATTGGAAAAAGCAGCAATGTCTTCCAGCGCTCTATCTACCCATTTTTCTTTGAATTCGTGATGTTCATCCTCTTGAATGTTAATTTTTGGCATGATGTTCTTCTATTCTATAACAGAAAACGACAATGCTTTGGTAAAGCCTCATGTTCTAATTTTAATCTGAAGTATTCGGTTTAAAACTCCCCACTTGGTACATTGCGTAGAGAAGAATGACTCCAGCTATGAGTTGAGTCGACTGAAGCATAGTTTTATAAACTACGGCATCGATGGTGATGGCAAGAACAGGAAAGGTTAGTTCTAGAATGGTGGAAACTTTAGCCTGAGTTGTTTTAAGGCCACGATAATAAAACATAATCGCTACCATACCAGTCGAAAGCGCAATGATGCCAAGGGTGCCGATCTGTGGTAATGAAATACTCGAGAGAGTATTCATTTGTCCAATGAGAACAACTGCGACCAGGCCAAAAATACTGGTGAGGATAAAGCGTAATCCAGTACTTACCACCGTCGACTGCGTACTCACCAAACGTTTAGAAACGGTCGTACTCACTCCCCAGGCAGCAGCAGCACCCAAGGCATAAAGAGCGGCGATGGCCGTGCCAGATCCAGTGTCAAAGCGCACGATTCCTCCAGGAAAAGTCACAAAGTAAGCTGCGACAAGCGCCAAGGAAGCCCAGGCTAGATATTTTGGCGTTAACCGCTCCTTGAGAATAATGGCCGCACTGCCGGCCGCAAAGATTGGCTGAAGTTTTTGGAGAAGATAAACGACACTAAACGAGATGAATTGGGTCTTAAGAAGGGCGGTTGTGAACCACATGCTACCAAGAAGGCCGCTAACTAGAGCTACAAATCCTGCATTTAGCCAAGACTTTTTCGAAATAATCTCACCGCTTTTTAGTTGCCTGATAAAAAATGGCAAAAGAATAATCGCCCCAATGAGATGCTCATAAAAAACGATAGTAAGAGGAGACAGTGAATAAACGCTACGCCTCAAGACGCCATCGAGAGCCCAGAGGGAGGCGGCAATAATAATCAGAATGGCACCCGTGGGGAGTTTCGGCAGTGTTTTCATGGAATCCGCACTTCCTTTTCAATTTCTGCCACATCTCTAGTAATGGTTTTTCTCATTTCTTCCAAACTGTCAAAATTCATTGGCGGTCTTATAAATAACTTTACTCTGAACTGAATGGTTTGGTTGTAAACATTCTTACAAAAGTCCAAAATAAAAATCTCGAGAACGTTCTCCGTTTCGTTTTTCAGCAGGCGCGGGCCGAAGTAGAGAGCGCCTTTATAAATATTTTTGTCAACTTTCACCAGACAGCCATAAACTCCAGGCTTTTCTCGTTCTGGAGAGGGCATGAGTTTTGTATTTAGATTTATAGTCGGAGAATTTATGGTTCTGCCGGTCTTATCGCCGCTTAGAACGGTGGCAGAGATCCAGGGTGAAGAATTTGACATATTTTGAGCCACTTATATTGGGTTCTAATTATACATGAACTTGTCTGGTGGGTGAGGTATAATTTAGACAAGATTTATTATTAGATAGTTCGGTTTATGCCTAAAGAAACATCACTTGATGAAAAGATCACCGGCATTGAAAAGCTGATTGACGCTCAAGTTATTCTTGACGGAGAAATTGCAGAGTCTAGGTTGAATAGGTTGATAGAGCATGGAGATGTTGATGAACTATTGTCAGCAGCTGAAAGAACTCAAGAGTTACGTCAAAAAATTCGCGATACATTTGTGGGGGATACTGCTAAAGATAGAAAACAATCAGTTTCCTTTTCTCAATTACAGGCACAATTACAGGAGATTATTAACAGAATTCTATTGGGACATGAGGTTCGAGGATATGAAGAGGTAATCCAAGAGGCAAAATCAATAATTGAAGGAAAAGAAGACCAACTAGATAAAAGAGAATTATCGGAATTAATATCAATGCTGCGAGATATTATCGAAATATCGAAAGAGCACCTATCGTCCTCAGTTAAGAAAGATGGTGTGGGCCCGCGAGGAGCTTCTGAAGAAATAAGCGTGGATATCCTTCCTGAAAAGCGCAAAAGATCGTTGGAATCGTTTATTGAGAGAGTAATTACGATTGGAGATTTAAGCACAGTTGGAGATGTGGAAATTTTTGATTTGTTGAATGAAAGCCTCTCCTTATCGAGTGGTGTATTTCAGGATCTTGAGACTGCAAATAAAAAATCTTCATATTCACAGGTTCTAAAATTAATTACATTCGATGGTCATAATTTTCTTGATGTTCTTAAAATGCTTGAAGAAAGTGTTGAATCAAGACTGGTCGCAAACTCATGGTTTAGAGATCTTGAAAAGCTGGTGGAAGAAGCAAAAACTCAGTTGTCAGAGAAAAGAATTGCTGAGATTGCTGAAGAGATCGACAATTTGCTGCAAAGCGCCATTACATACTTCGGAAAGTTAACGCAGATCTCTCAAGGTTTCGGGGTAATTCAAGAGGCAAGGTTGGTGCGAAGTCGGTTGGACGCAATTGCTGGATTAAAAATTCCACCAGGCGGTAACGCTGAGCTGATCTATGCACTTAGTATAGTGGACCAAGTTTTTAGTCCATCAGCCGATCTGAGGCGTATTTTCCTTAGTGATTTGCTCGCGTGGAAACAGCAGTTGAGATCGATAATGCTATCAAGCAGCTATGGATTAATCCCAGGAGATTCTAGGCTTAAGATTCAGCAATCACTTGGTAAAATTGAGGAAGCCATCTCTTATTCTGAAACAAAGAATCCAATGGACATGCCGTGGGAAGAGTTGGCGGCTGAAATTGAGTATAGAAATGTTGATGTAAATGCTCATGCAAGCTTTAATCTTCCTGACGTTAAAGATCGTCAAGTTAGGTTATACCAAGCATTCCAGGCAAGGAAAAATCCAAAAAGCGGAGAAAATTCGCAGCAAGAGCTTGAAAGGATTACTTGGGTAAATTATATTTTACTTACCAAATTGCAGGATTTTAATCAGAACGAAGGGCAAATGCCAACCTGTACGAGGCCGGATTTGTTCCCAGAATTGCAGAAAAGATCAATTGAGAGAGTCGATCTTTTAAAGGCTACCACATATCACCCAATATATGGAAAACTAATCAGAGAGATCTTAAAAGATCTTGTCCAAGAGGTTGCAACTCCGGGTTCAGAAATTTCTTATGACGTAGTTTGTAATTCAGGTAAAGGGAGAACACAGATATCCAGGTATGTTGACGATAATTATTTAGATGAAGCAAAGAAGCTATATAGCGACCTACCTGCGCTAGAGGCTACCAAGAAAGCAAGGTTTGCTATTAGTTTTGCAACTACACTATATTATTCGTTTGATTTGCTCACTGTATCTTTCGCAGAGCTACAAAAACAAACAAAAACAATAATTCACGGAACACTCAAGGCTGGGCAAAAAGTTGAAGATATTGACAGAGTCATTACTGTCCGCCCAGATGCAGGACTAGTTCATAGGATAGAGAGATATGATACGTTTTCTGACTGGTCAGGGGCGTGGTTGCCTGTCATGGAGAGTATCCCAAGTGATCATGGTAAGAAGGGCCTAGCAAAGCATAGAAAAGCCCTCTTAGATCTGAGAGAAGAGCAGCTGTTAATGTTTAATTGCTTTAGTGATTCAACATTATTTTCGGGAGAAAATGGAATTCAAAATACAACATTATTTGATACTCTTTTTTCAGATATGTATGGATTTCTTCACCTTTCTGAAGAATTCATGGGAAAAAGAGAAATGCTGGAGATTGACGGAAGCATTTATGGCGTTGTCGATGGTGAGTACAAGAGATTGGGCTTAGTTGGGCAAGAGGTCACCATTAAAGGAGAAAAGGTTAGGCTTAGAGAAAATGTTGCACTTAGATCAAATTATCTGGTCGCCGAGGGAGGGTGGGTTGATTTGTTAGATCAAGTGATGCAGTCACTTCCAGCAGAAGTTGACAAAGACATGATTATTAAAGGCACTAAAACTAAAAGTGATACGGGGTTAGATAAGGGTTTTCTTGCTAAGTTTTTCAGCAATGCTGGCAGGGCAAAGGTTTTTCCAGGAAATCAAATGAGGCGTGCTTTAGCACCGCTGTTAACCCAATATATAATTAGAATGTTTATGCATCTTTCTGCGACCGGAAAGTATCGAGAGGCCGTGCATAAAGAAGTAGTTGAAAAGTTGGAGGGGGTCATTGATGATGGAGGACTAGAGGCATATCACGTAGAGATTCACAAAGTGATAAAAGCCATAGGTAAGGAAAAAATGTCAGACTCACTTTTACCATCCGCAGATCGCAAGAGAAGAGATAGATATAACTATGTTGCTTTCCAGTGGAAAAAAGAAGGTAAAAAGGTTCCTGCTTATGCTTCCTCAATCTTTGTAAGAGCCTGGGGGAAAGTAGATGGAATTTCTGCTCACGATGCAACTGAATTTTGGGATGCGGTTGATGGTAGAAGTCCAATGCCAAGTCTTACTACGGTTAGATCTTTCTCACTCGTGCAAGTCGATAATCAGCACAAATAAAATTGTTTGTTAAGCAATGTTATGCACCAGAAGGTGGCTTGATTGCAGACTGGGCTGCCTTGCTTTGTTTTCCAGGTGCTGCATTATTGCCTTTGCCAGCTCCAGCAGCCTGAGCGATTTCGTCAAGTTGTTTTCTAATATTGTCTGGTTGGAATGTTCTTCCAGATCGGGCATCATCGATGACTTTTCTAACATCCTGTCCAGCCTTAAATCCAGTGGCTGCCCCTCTTGCAAAACCTCCGCGAGTGCCAACTTCATTGCCGTGCTCGTCAATAATTGGTACTCCTTGTGCAAAGCCTCTGGCAACACCCATTACAGACCTTCTTTCTTTAGAATTTAACGCAGCACTAGCTCCAAGAAGACCCTTATACGTGCCGAGTCCTAAGGATGAAACTCCTGGGATGGCAAGATCCGCGGCTGTTCCAACTCGTTTTCCAGCCCAACCAGCAATTTCTCCACCAATGCCATCGGTGGCACCAAGGGATGTTTTGATTTTTTTAACTAATTCTGGAAGAGCTAGGAGAAGCGCAAACCCGAGGAGTGGGCCTGCTACTCCGGAAGCACCATTGCCGACCAAGAATGGAGGCATAAAGCCACCCGCGCTGACAGATGAGCCAGTAGTTTTGCCCGCTTCTGTGAATTCATAAAAAAGAACAACGACTAGTAGTACGGCTGGGAAGGCAGCGAGATTCCCTACCAAGTTTTTAAACCAAGGCATAAAGGCATTTTTACCAGGAATAGCGCCAACCATTAGGAAAACTGGTGCAGTTACAACACCAATAATAATTGAGGCATAAGATTTAAGCAGTTCAAAGAAAAGACGAAATATAGCAATAACAATTGCGATAGCAAGAACTAGGGCCAGAGTAAGGCCACCTAAAATTGTTACAACTTCTGAGATGGAGTTGCTTACGCCTCCCATTGAATTAATCATCACCGTGATTAGATTGGTTATTTCTCCATCATCATAGAAACCTCCCAACGCACCTAGAAGATTTGCTCCAAGTTCAAAAATGTTCATTCCAATTATGTTTGAATTTATAGCCCCAGAGCTAGATAAATTGGAAAAAAGACCAATAATCATAAACATACTTAAATACATGAGATCAATAAGAAAACCAGCTATAGCGTATGAAAACGTGACCAGAATAAGACTGACAATGATAGAAGGAATGGCTTGTTGAGCGGTGATTGCTGCCTGACCGCCAATCTTCTGACGGAACATGATCATGAAACCAATGACAATGAAAATGATGATGAAAAAGTAATAGGAGATGTTGCGGAATTTTTTCCAGAGATTAAGGACTGGGTCAAGAGAAGCAAAGCCAAGCCCCTGGGCGTAGGCGGGCTGAACTCCAGCAGTTTTCATAACATCGGCTACGTAGCGCTGAGTCTGCGCAGGTGGATAGGCGTACATGCCGACGATGGCTCTTGTTAGGCCGTTCACAGCGCCGCCAGAGCTTGAGAGAGCCACGGTGGAGCTTGATGGAAGTGAATCTAGAGTTGCTGGGAAACTATCAGATTTTTTTGGAGGAGCTGCTTCCCCCATGATGTCATACACCCACTCCATGGCGACGAAGCGAGTGGTGTTTTTAACGAGGCATTCGAGTGAGGGTGATTCGCAAAATTCAGTGGCGGCTCTGTAGGCGTCGAGCTCTTCGCTGAAGATGCCGTAGCTATTTCCAGTTGGATCAATGGGATTTCCTCCATCGCCTTCTGCAGCTTGCACTGGCGTCACCGACACACTCAGTGCAACCAACAAAAATAACACGGTGGTGAGAACCCGCTTCCACATATGCGAATATTATAACAGGATTTAAGCCTGCAGGCTTCACGCAGCTATTGATCACTTTTGCTATACATGCTATACCAATGATACTATTTCTCTGCCTCCCGCGAAGTTGTCTTTATGATTGATGCAGCCAAACTTACTCAGGTTTCAGAGCTTTTTGCCCAGGCTAAAACGATTTTTGTGATGGTCCCGAGCATTATTTCTGCTGACCAGCGCGCTGGGGCTGAAGCCTTGGTTTCTAGCTTTATTGGCGCGGGCAAGGAAGTTCAGTTTTTCTCACCGGAAGAGATCCACCATGAGTCGTTTCCCGAGTCAGAGGATATTATTCCGCTCCATGAACTCGGCAACCAAAATCTCTGCGTCAGTTTCGAGTATGAGCCAGAGAAAGTTGATAATGTTAGTTATCACATCGGTGAAAAGACTGGTCGCTTTTATCTGACCATCAGGCCGCAAAGAGGGCAGAAGCCCCTTGATCCTAAGACAGTGGAATATTCGTACACAGGCGCCGAAGCGGATCTGATTTTTACGGTTGGGGTGAAAGATTTAACGGAATTAGAGCAGCTTTATTTAGAGTACGAAGATTTTTTCAGTAAGCTGCCGATTATTAGTGTTAATTCTTTCGATCCAGAGTTTGCTGCGGCCTCCGTGAATACGGGTAGTAGTCCTAGCGTTAGTCAGGAAGTGGCGCGACTACTTTCCGATCTGGGCCTAGATATTTCTTCAGACTCAGCCACCAAGCTTTTATTTGGTATCGAGTCGGCAACTAAGAATTTCTCTTCGCGCACTGCCAATGCCGAGACTTTTGAGACAGTCGGCAGACTTATGAGAAATGGGGCCAGACGAATTTCTCAACCAGTTTCTGGATTAATGCCAGCGACCGTATCTCCAGTCACCACCTCACCGATGGGTGAGATTAAGGTGCAAGAAAAGAAAACTGTTTCCAAGAAAAAAGTGGCTAAAGGCTAGAATACTTGCATTTTCCTTAATATGGTATAGATCCATTTTTCGTGTAAGCCATGTTAAAAGCTGGCATTAATTCGTCATATAGTCATTCATATTGACAAAAATCATCACAAACTATAAACTATAAAGTTATAGTTACGAAACTGTAAAGTAAACCATTAAGTTGACCATGGACAAAATTTTAGAACTTCTCACCAAGAAGAAAAAAGAACTAGATTCTTATCGACCCTTGCCACCAGAACAACTAAAGAATCTGGAGGAATGGTTTGACATCGAGTACACCTACACCTCCAACGCTATTGAAGGCAGTACCTTGAATCGATCAGAGACGGCTATGGTTGTAGAGAAAGGCCTTGTTGTTAAGGGAAAAACCCTTAAAGAACACCAAGAGGCAGTAAATCACGACAAAGCAATAAGTTTTGTTCGGACTCTACTGAATAAAGGGCACCAGTTCATTTCAGAAGACGACATAAAAAGAATTCATAAAATGATTTTGTCTGGAATAGATGATGACTGGGCGGGTAAGTATAGAATGACCGATGTCTTTATTAGGGGCGCAGATGTGGAACCGCCACCTCCTCATCATGTGCCATTTAAGATGCGGGATCTAGTAGGTTGGCTTGAGCTGCAGCAAGAAACGCATCCTGCGAAGATTGCCGCAGATTTACATTTCCGTTTTGTAGCTATCCACCCGTTTATTGATGGAAATGGTCGCACAGCAAGACTACTCATGAATCTAGTGTTAATGCAAAATGGTTTTCCATTGGCGATCATTAAAATGGAGGACAGAAACAAGTATATAGATGCAATAAATGAGGCAACAGTCACAGGCGATCTAACTGATTTTTATCAAGTTATCTTTAGCGCTGTAGAAAGATCTCTCGACGCATATCTTGCTGCAGCTCATGGAGAATCAATTCTGCCGTTCTATTTAGATCCAGAAAAACCAAAGAAAGATGAACTTTTTAAGATTGGTGAGTTATCCCGCGCAGCCAAAGTGCCAATTCCAACAATTAGGCATTACATAAAAGAAAGATTAATAAGACCAACAACCAGATCTCAGGGTGGGTTTATGTTGTTTGTTCCTGAGTTAGTAAAGCGAATTGAGAATATTAAAAGACTACAGGAAGAAGATAATTTAAGCTTGGAGGAGATAAGAAGAGAGCTTCATTGACCACAGTTCGGAGGATAGTCAGCTGGCTGCGGTATCGCAGTTTTTCCAGTTTCACTTAGCAACTTATTCCACAACCTCCATACATACTCTGCCTGAGGAGTGTGATTATTCCAAATTTGATTTTGAGCATTCTCTCCCTGAATAGAAAAAGCATTGATAAAGGCCTGCTTATCATCAAGATGTCTTTGAGCTCCGGTCCATAGAATTAGGCGACAGGCGGAATCAGCTGCGGAGGGAATGTCGGTTGGTGAAGAAAAACTTAATTCGTCAGTTTTTCCTGTAAAAGTTGGGGGTTGGTGCTGATTAACACAAGATGCCGAAGCCGCATTTCCAACTTTCCAAGTTTCCCAACTGCGACGCTTTCCCTCTGGAGTAAACCCAGGAATAAATTGGAAAACTCCGAGTGCTCCTGCGCTTGACTCGCTGGTATTACTATAAGTTGGGCTCTCTGAGTTAGCTACGGCTAAAACTAAATAAGGATCACAGAAGTGTTTCGCACTCGCGGCATTTATAGCACTCCAGACTTCTTGAGGGGGGAGTTTGAAATTAATAGTGCTTCCGCTCCAGTACTCAATGTCAAAATTGATTTCTTTTCCGAAATTGGCAACAGTGCCCACGTCGTTATTGTCAACTTGATCGCAGGGAACTTCCCGAATAGTATTGGGGAATAAGCTATCACAACTACCATCGCCTCCTGGAATTACAAATTTTCTTCCAAACATCTTTTCGTACATTGCTAAGCCAGGTACTTTGTTGCTTCCATTCTCATCATCTGGTGAGAGTAAGTCTCTCCAGAAACTTATATTTTCAAAAGAGCTATTTAAACCACCGCAAGAGTTGTTAAGTTTTAGATTAAAACCTGGTTTATTAATTGAACAACCATAACTTTCCGTTTTATAAAAATCTCCACCAGGTCCTCCTGGCATATTAGAGTTATACGTCGCTTTAGCGCAATATGATTCCCTACCCTTTGATCCAATTCCAACCGGAATTACACTTGAGCCGAGAATAAATCGCTCTTGTGATTCTTGGCCATCTTTTCCAGCCCAAGAGGCGCCTCTGGATAAACATCCGAAGGTTTCGCTTGGTAGCATGTAATAACCAGGTTTAACCTGCAAGCTGATGACGACGTTTGTCCACTCTTTTGTGCCAGTGATGGGTGTGAATTTTGATCCCTTTTCAATCCAAGTATTTTCATTTCTAATTTCACTTTCTGGGACATCGGGAGGTAGATACCAAATTTGTGTGCCTGTGCCAAGATTTTCGGGACTGACTCCACAACGAGAGCTTGAGGTTTCGGTATTTTGGTCCTGGCCCGGGCTCATTGTTACAACGCTACCAGTTGTTATTAGAGTGGCTCCATCAAGTATTCTTGTGGCGATTTGAAGACTATGACTAGAGGATCGATCTAGAAAATAGCTATCACTTCCAGGAGCGATAGGCTCACAATTTGCTGCAGGCGCATTGGTTCTACAAACTGTAAATTGTGACGTTGATGAATTAGTAATGGCTAATTCTTTCATTCCACAGTAAGTAATAGAGCTCTGAGGTTCTTTTTGTCCCACCCCCGCGCAACGATCGAGCAAAAACTCTTCGACAGTTTCGCAGGAAGCCAGGTATTCTTGAACATTGCTTTTTTCTTTTGCCAAAGTCCTCTGGATAGCTCTCATGTAGTAGCCGAGCCTAGCGCCGATAATTTGAATTGGTTTGCCAGAGTATTCAAGGGTTGTTCGAAAACACTTGAGCATGTTTGTTTCATCACACCAAGATGGGTAGAAAGCCTTGAACTTTGTTTCATGCGAATTGTCCGTGAGAGAACTTGCACCTCCCTGAACTTCAAACCTTTCATTAAGGTTTT
>CAZPFX010000008.1:0-38489 GCA_964586055.1 uncultured Pseudomonadales bacterium
TGGGTTCTAGACTCTTGGTATAAAAATCGTTAAGTGCGTCAGGCGGGACTCGAACCCACGACCTACTGCTTAGAAGGCAGTTGCTCTATCCAGCTGAGCTACTGACGCACGCAAGAAACATATTATACCGCAGCTACCCTTGTCAGACGAGCGAATCCAACGGATAATAGCCGGCATGCTTGAAGATGTCCAGATATTAGTGCTAGCCGGTGGTATGGGAACTCGGATGAATGGCCCAGATCTGCCGAAGGTTCTCACTCCTCTGAATGGTCAACCGCTGATTTCTTATCTACTCGATGAGCTCGAGAAGCTCGATCTATCGCTAGAGCCAGCTATTGTTGTTGGGGCAAGTGCGAATATAGTTAAAGATGCCTTAGGAAGTCAATATTTATACATTCATCAGGAGGAGCAGCTTGGAACAGGCCATGCAGTCGCTTGTGCAAAAAGCACCCTAGAGGGTAAAGCTAGTACGATAGTCGTTATGTATGGCGATCATCCGCTGGTGACGGCTGAGATGGTTCATTCTTTGTCTCGAAAACACAAGCAGTCTGGGGCAACAATGACCCTTGGTATTGTTTCAGTGCCGGATTTTAACGACTGGCGATCTGCTTTTTACAGTTTTGGTAGAGTTGTTAGGAGTCCTGATGGCAAACTTCAGGGAATTGTTGAGCTTAAAGACGCCACTGAAAATCAGAAGTTAATTACTGAGGTCAATCCTTCTTACTTTTGCTTTGATGCAGAGTGGCTTTGGAGCAAGATAGATTCTCTCAGTAGTACCAATGCCCAGCACGAGTATTATCTGACTGATTTACTCAAAATGGCGTTCGAACAGAATCAACCAATTTCAACTATAGAGATTGATCCGCCAGAAGGTCTTGGAGTTAACACTCCTCAAGAACTAAAGAATGTCGAGCAGTTTATGCTCGAGCGCGCTTAACAGCTTTTTTAGCAATCTTTTTGCCTTTGGCAAGAGCTTCCTTTTTGAATTTGTCTGGATTAGCGTCGTATTTAGCTTTTGCTTTTTTTGCAGATGAGGCTGCGTTTAAGATGACTTTTTTTGTCTTCTCTCTGTTCTCTTCTTTAGAGAGAAATGAGGCGGCTGCACCCATTGCGATTCCTGTGAGTAGCGTTAGTAAATTTTTTTGT
Organism: uncultured Pseudomonadales bacterium; assembly: GCA_964586055.1. Classification (GTDB taxonomy): domain Bacteria; phylum Patescibacteriota; class Microgenomatia; order UBA1400; family PJMF01; genus UM-FILTER-42-14. The sequence continues at coordinate 1,147 of CAZPFX010000008.1, forward strand.
TTTGCCATATTTCTCCTTATGGTACTGTTACTATTTTCATTGAATCAGTGGCCCCAGCTTTTTTCCAGAAGTCACCGTGCAAAATTAAGACAATTTCACCACTCTTTACAATTTCAAGCTCTATAGCCTTGTTAATTAATTGCGTGCTATCACATAGTGTATCTGATTTAAGTTCAACAACATGTGTAGTCACTCCATAAACGACACTAAGCTTGTGATAGGTGTGTTCTAAATCAGTAAAAACATGAATATTTGGAAAAGTTCTGAATCTTGCCAGTTGCTTAGCCGTTGTGCCTGATTTTGAAAGACAAATTACTGCGTCAATTTGGAGATTATGACTTGGATTTTTATTGTCTAAAAGTAGGCAGGCTGCATGTGTTACAGATCGACTGGCGTCGAAGTCGTTGGGGTTGATTTCAATTGGATCTGAAAACTGTTCGTTATAAGCGGCTATTTTCGCCTGAGCTGCCACAGCTTTGACTGGATATTTTCCAATGGTTGTTTCCTCAGAAAGCATGACTGCGTCAGTGCCGTCATAAACAGCATTGGCAACATCACTGACCTCGGCACGAGATGGATATGGGAAGTCGACCATAGTCTTCATCATTTGGGTGGCTGTAATGACTGGCTTAGCATGTTCTCTACATTTTTTAATGATAGTCTTTTGCCAGTGGGTCAGTTGTTCATATGGAACTTCTGCTCCTAAGTCACCACGAGCGACCATGACTACGTCTGCTGCTTGAATGATCTCATCAATATTATCGAGAGCCGCTTGATTTTCAATTTTTGCTATGACCTCAACATCGAGTTTTCTTTTCTCGAGTTCGTCACGCAAGATTCTGATATCTTGAGCATTGCGAACAAATGAAAGGCCTACGAAATCTACTGTCTCGTTTGTGGCTGCGTCAAGGTGTTCATAGTCTTGTGCAACTAAAGAAGGCATGGCGATAACTACTCCTGGAGTGTTAAGAGATTTTCTATGACCTATTGTGCAGGAATTTTGAACTTCGGTGATTAGAGCGTGTTCTTCTTTGCCAACAATGACAAACTCTCCTAAGCCGTCATCAACTAGGAGAATATTGCCTACTTCCTCAGCATCAATGACTTCTTGGGGGATAATTACTGTCTTCTCCTCGTGATTTGCGTCTGAGGCAAATAAAAGGACATCATGTGTTTCAACGGGAATTGGTTTTTCATTAGGAAGAGAGATGCGAATCTCTGGGCCTTGAAGGTCAACCAAAATTCCAACCGGTACTTTTAATTCTTTGGCCACTTTTTTGACTCTAGCGATTCGCTCATGATGCCAATCAGGGACGCCGTGCTTTGTGTTAAACCTTGCGACGTTCATTCCAGCTAAAATAAGCTCACGGATTGTGTCTTCAGATTCTGTTGCAGGACCTATGGTTGCAACAATTTTGGTTGATTTTTGGTTTGTCATACGTGGGGTATTATCCAACCCTTGACACTTCTTCTCAAGGGGAAGATTATGAGTACTGCAAATTAATCGAAAGGGCATCTTTACATGACAGATTCATTACCAAAGCCACCTCAAGTAGACGAACTCCAATCAGGAGAGGACCTCGCACTCAGTGCTTTAAATGATTCCACTTCTGATGAAGTTGCGGAGTCTGATGAGCTCGCTAGCTCTCTAGCTCATTTGCAGGGTGTAATAGAACGTAATGCCCTAGAGCTTGAGAAATCAAAAGAAGACCTGAAACTAAAGCGTGAGCAGCTCAGATCTATCTACGAGAATGACACCAGGCTTGCCACAGCTGAAGAACAGGCTCAAGTTTTGATGCAAGAGGTTAAGCAAGAAAAGGCTAGATTGCAAGGTGGGCCACAAACCGTGACCCTAAAATCACAAATAGCTGAACTCTCAGCTCAGAAAAAAGAGATTGAAGAAGCTCTAAGTGATCACTTGATCAAATACAACAAGCTAACTGATTCGACAAGTTTCGACACCAGTGACGGTGATCAATGGGACTTTTCCATGGCTGCGAGAGTAAAACCTCGAAAGAAGTCTAGAAACGATTAGTTTTTAGAAAATAAAAATTTAGTGAAGGCGGTCGTTAATTCTCTGTAGAGAAAGTTCGGAGACGTTCTTCATTCTCTTTAGAGATCTAGCTCTGCGACGAAGTCTGTTCATATCCATGCGCTTGGAAGCTCTCATGGCTGCTTTGCTTACGAAGAATGCACCGTCTTTGGCTTTTTGAACAATATCGACCTGGGTTATTGCTCTTTTAAAACGTTTGATGACGTCGTTAGTGCTGTCGTTCTGTTTGGCTCTGATTACAATTGGCATAAGATTGGTGATTATACTTTATGATTTCCATCTTGGTAAGAGGCACGAATGGATTCGGCTAATTTAGATAAATCATCATCATTCGCTCGATTTGAGTCATTTGAAGATAAGAAACCAGGATAAGTTGGGAAAAATTGGTTGTTATTAGAACTCTCAATATTCCTCCACCCTTCCAAATCACCAGTGCCGTGCATCGGAAAGAGTTTGCTGTGAAGATGATCAACTCCAAAACCTTCAAAAAACATTCCGCATCTAGAAACATCTTCGTAGTAGTTATCAATTATCTTGGCTACTTTTTTTGTGGCTAAGACTAGATCAGAAAGTACATCGTCGCTTTGTTCAAAGGCATAGCTGCCATAGTGCTCTTTTGGGATTACTACTGTAAAGCCGTCGGTGTTGGGAAATATCGAAAGAAAGGCTAGGTGAAAATCACTAGACCAGATTGTATGAGAGGGCATTTCTCCAGAAACAATTTTGCAAAAAATACAGTCAGAGTTATTCATATAATTCTTTTACAGTCTTAATAATTTGCTCAAGACTAAGAGGTGATGGCTGTTGATTTAGATGCTTTCTAGAGCCATTGATTAGCATTTTTCCGCCCGGGTGATAGTACCAAGTTCCCGTTCGATCAAGCTCTAATACTTTTTCGTATAGCTTCTCAAGCGTCAGAGAGCTATCTGGCCTGACTTTGATGCGAATATGACCAAGTGATGGATCTTTTCTAATCACCATCATCATGCCTCTTTTTTGAGCTAACTTAATGACGTCATCATTTTTGGTAGAGATGGCAAGACATTTTCCAGCAGAAGTTTGGAAAATTTGGCCAACCTGATCGAGAATTCTTGATGCTTTGTGACTTTGTTTTAATGTTGCGTAGACGTTGTCTAAAGCCTGCATGCCAAACTGCATTTGTGAGTCATCTGTGTTTTGGGCCATGAACTCACTGCCTCTGATCAGCTCATGGAGCATGAAGCTATAGCGATCGCTGTCTGGCTCTGGCCAAAATATTTCACCAAAATGATCGATCTCAGTCACGTGATCAACGATCGCCTTAAGAGCTGAGTCCTTTTCCAGTTCGGGATGAGTTTTGATTAAATAATCTCTGATCAGAGTGGCAGCGCAAATATTCCGACTATTCTTTTCTGGTGTGTGATGATCAAACTCCCCACGGCCAGTATCCACGTGTACAACATTGTGGGGTAAGATGCCGTACTTCTCCGCTAGCACTGGATCAAGAGAGTGACCTGGATTAACATAGCCAATTTTTGCATCTGCGAAATTTTGTGAGTCAAAGCGCTTTAAGAGCCAAACTGAAGAAATGGCATCGAGGTCAGGAGCATGGTGAGTGACTATTAATTTTTGTTGTGGCATCGCCTGTTAGTATAACACTTGAGGCCTAGACAAAATAAAACCCCACCGCAACAGCCAAAGTCTTTTGCAAAACCAGGACAGTCGCAGTGGGTGTTCCTCACCGGAATGTATGAGTACTATACGGCGTGATATACAAAATACCTATGAGAAAAATTAGCTCTTCTATCAATCTATAGCACTTTTGCTGGTTTGAGAAATGTTTGCTATAGGTTCTAATATTTACCGTGCTTTATTCGGTAATAGATAGCTTTTTGAGGACATCTTCTTTGCTCATCAGATTTGATTTTTCTTCAGAGCGATTTTTCCATTCAATCATATCGCCGTTTCGAGTCGAGACGACGAGTCGAATTGGAATGCCAATAAGGTCTGCGTCGGCAAATTTAACTCCAGCTGAAACAGGACGCTCGTCCCACAAAATTTCAATTCCAGAATCTAGGAGCTCGTCGTAAAGGCTTTGGGCAAAATCTTCTGCTCCAGGAAGCGAGATTAAATGAACGGCAAAAGGAGCAATTGCCTTTGGCCAAATTATGCCTTTGTCGTCATGATGCTTTTCTACTACAGTAGCCAATGTTCTAGCCAGGCCGAAACCGTAACAACCCATGTAGTAAGGAGTTTGACCTCCAGCATTATCAGCAAAATTTGCATCTTTCATCTTAGTCGAGTAGTGAAGGCCTAGTTGAAAGATATTTCCGACTTCTATTCCCTTCTTCTCTACTAGAGTGCTGTTTCCGTCTTCAGTAAGGAAGCCGTTTTGAGCCATGGCAATATCTACTTCGATATCAGCTTTGTAATCTCGATCGATATTGATGTTTATAGCGTCTTTATTCAATTCATTTGCCCCACCGAAAGCGTTCACGATTGTTCTAAGTGAAGGGTCGGAAACAATAGTGACTTTTCCTTCTAAACCAACGGGAGAGATAAATCCAGGCTCAGATCCCAAATCTCTAATTTCTTCAATTGTAGCCGGCCTCAATGAAATTGCATTCACAGCATGGGCTAGTTTGACCTCATTAATATCAAGATCTCCTCTAGTAATAGCCAGTACAAGTTTTCCAGTTTCGGTTGCGTACAGCACGTCTTTGATTTGTTGCCAAGCGGGGAGGTTGTGAAACTTCACGCCATCTTCCATGGTGGTGCCACGAACAGCATCTACGACTTGGTAATCTTTAATTGTCTCGTCTAGATTCTTTTCGTCTCTTTTAAAATTGGCTATGTCTTCATGCGCGCAGTAGGTGCCGTCCTCAGAGACAAAGAAGCGGCCTTCGCCTAGGTCGCACTCAACCTGGAACTCATGACAGTACTCTCCACCGATATACCCGTTGTCAGCGGCTACCTTCAGTGCGTTCAGTCCCATTCGTTTGTACATTCGTTCATAAGCCTCTGCCATGACTTGATATTCTCTTTCAAAATCTTCTTTGTCAGCGTGGAAAGAATAACCATCTTTCATGATGAACTCTCTTAAGCGCAAAAGCCCACCTCGAGCCCTCAGCTCATCTCTGAATTTGTTTGAGAATTGATAAATAGTGAATGGTAAATCTCGATAGGATAAGTGGAGGTTCCTAACTACATCAACAAACATTTCTTCGGCCGTTCCTCCAAGGGCAAACTCAGCCCCTCTTCGATCTTTAACCGTCATCAGTTCAAAACCGACGGAATTGGTTCGATTAGTCTCTTGCCAGAACTCAAGTGGGTGAAGTGTAGGCACCAGCATCTCTTGTGCGCCTGCCTTGTCCATCTCGTCCTTAACTATTGCCTTGATTTTTTCATGAACTCTCCAGCCGAGAGGCAGAAAAGAATAACGACCAGCTGTTGATTCTTTGATGAACCCACCTCTGGAGAGATATCTTTGACTCGCAAACTTAGAACCCTTAGAGTCATCCTTAGTTGTTTTGCCGAGAAGTTTTGAGTATTTCATAAGTATTCAGAGATAGGTTCTGCCAGGAGCTTTGCGATATTTAGTACTGTGATTTTTTCGTGTTTTTTATTTTGCTCGACGCTGTCTGTAATTATGATCTCATCAATTGCCGAGTCAGCAAATAGCGATTCGACAGATTTGGTGAAAATGCCGTGAGTTGCTAAACAAACGACCTTTTTAGCGCCGTTTGATTTTAGGGCTTGGGCAGTTTTAACCAGGGTGCTTCCAGACATAATCACGTCGTCATAGACTAAGCAATTCATACCTGAGACTTCTCCGTGTATTCTTCCAGTTGTTACTTCACCGGTGACCAGATTTCTTTGCTTCTCCATGCTGGCCATAGGTAGATTTAATTTATCAGCAAAGTTCTGAGCTCTTCTAAGGCCGCCAATGTCTGGACAAACCACGACTGTATTTGTGGAGTAATCTTGTCGTTTTGCGAAATCAACAAATAGATCCAGAGTAGAAAGATGTGTATTGGGTCCTTCGAAAAATCCTGCGATGGCTGAGTTATGAAGATCTAGTAAGAAAGTTCTACTTATGTTTCTTGATGATAGAAGTTGAGCGACCACTTTGGCAGCAATCGGTTCGCCTTCTCGAAAAACCTTGTCCTGAAGTGAGTAGCCCATCCAGGGTACAACTAAGAAAAGTTGTTTAACACCGAGTCTTTCAAGTGCGTCGATGAGAAGAAGAAGTTGGATTATGTGGGTATCAACGGGGGCGCTTAGACTTTGCACCAAGACTACTTGCTGACCTGAAAGCTTTTTTGGGATCCAAATTCGTTGTTCTCCATTGGCGAATATTTTGAATTCAGGTAAGACTAATTCAACGCCAAGCTCATTCGCAATTTGCTCAGCGAGTTTTGTGTTTCCTGTCCCACTCAAGACTTTCATTTGTTACTTTCGATGTTCAGGTGCGTCAATTAATCCGCACTTTTTGTATTTTAAACCACTGCCACAAGGACATGAGTCATTTCTACCAATCGTAGCCTTTTTTGATCCTGGCTGGGGTTTTGCATTAGCCTTCGCAGTTTTGAGAGCCGCCGCTAAATCTGAACTAGAGCCCTTAGTCATGGTTGGCTTCGAAGTTGGTAGGGTCGCGTCGGCAACTTCTTTTGCTAACGATTCGTTGACATCATCTTTGTGCTCGATGGTCTTAACAGGAGTCTGACTTAGATTTTCAGAATTTCTAAGCTGGACTCTAAACATTCTGTTTGCGACAGTAGATTCTATCGAATCCACGAGTTCGTCAAACATGGCAAAAGCTTCTTTTTTGTATTCGGACAAGACTGTTTGCTTATCACCTCTCAGCCAAATGCCATCTCTGAGTCCATCCATAGCATCAAGATGGTTCATCCATTTCTCGTCGATTGTTGACAAGGAAACAACTCTCTCAAGATACCTCATTTGATCTGCACCATACTGTTTTTCTCTAGAATTGTAGGCTTTCGTGGCCAGACTAATTAACTCATCCGTAATCTCATCCGTTGTGGTTAGTTCACCAAGCTTCTTTGCCAGAGCTCTCTGAGAAGCAGGATCGAAGGGAACCAGTTTAGAGAAGTCTCGAACTATGGCGTTGTATTGCTCAGGTGCGTTTAGCGAAACTATCGCTTCGACTTCATCCTCAATGTATGAAAGGACTTCTTCTTTCAGATCGCCTGATGAATCCTGTTTTTTGTCAGTTTCGCCAACTGATTGTTCCAACAATCTACGTCGACGCTTATAAATAATCTCTCGTTGCTTATTCATAACGTCATCGAACTCAACTAGCCTCTTGCGTTGGTCAAAAAAGAAACCTTCGACTTTAACCTGAGCTGACTCGATCGACTTTCCAATCATTTTGTGTTCAATTGGTTGATTTTCTTCTATTTTCAAAAAGTCCATCACCTTGGAAATTTGCTCACCGCCGAAGATTCTCATGATGTCATCTTCTAGAGAGATGAAGAATAAACTAACACCAGCATCACCCTGGCGTCCTGCTCTTCCTCTTAGCTGGTTGTCGATACGTCGCGACTCGTGTCTTTCCGTTCCAAGAATAAAGAGACCGCCAGAATTTACCACTTCTTCATGTGCTGCTTTCCATTTCTCGAGAGATTTCTGATAATCGGCAAGTTTGTAGTTTGCTGGATTTACAGATGGTGGCAATTTTAGGCTTGCTGCTAGTTTTTTATTTTCATCTGAAATTGTTTTAGATGTAGTTTTTTTGCGAAAATCTTTGAGCTCGGGTTTTGAGCCACCTAAGACAATGTCGACACCGCGACCAGCGATGTTGGTCGCAACTGTAATAGCATTCTTTTTACCAGCATCTGCGATAACAAAAGCTTCGCGTTCGTGATTTTTAGCGTTCAATACTTGATGGGCCACACCTTTTCTTTTTAGAAATTTTGAGATTGTCTCGTTGTGTTCAATAGATCTAGTCCCGATTAAAATTGGTTGACCAGTGGCATGAATTTCTTCAACCATGTTGGCAATAGCAGAGTACTTTGCAGCCGCAGTCTTATAAACAATATCTGATCTATCATCTCTAACGACTGGGACATTCGTGGGGACGACCAAAACATCAATGTTATATATTTTCTTAAATTCTTCAGCCTCGGTAATGGCAGTTCCACTCATTCCTGAAAGCTTGTAGTACTGTCTGAAGTAATTTTGAATAGAAATTGAGGCTAGGGTGCGAGATTCTTGCTGAATAGGAACGTTTTCTTTTGCCTCGATGGCTTGGTGAAGACCATCAGAGTAGCGACGACCGAACATTAATCTGCCCGTGTGTTCGTCTACGATCACGACTTCATTTTCTCGAACGATATAGTCTTTATCTCTGGTGAACAGAGTTTTGGCTTTAAGGGCTGCTTCTATATGATGAATTGTGTCAAAGCTTTCTTCATAAAGATTTTTAACCCCTAGTTTTTGTTCAACTCTTTTGACTCCAAGATCGGTCAGGTTGACAGTACGAGATTTTTCATCGACGGTAAAATCACTTCCAGACTCGAGGGAAGTAACTAAGCGAGAAGACTCGTAATACTGCTGAGTTGGTTCAGAGTCAGGAGCGGAAATAATCAGCGGTGTTCTGGCTTCATCGATCAAAATAGAGTCAGCTTCATCGACTATGGCATAGTGATGGGTGTTTTCAGGTCTTTGGGCCATTTGCTCAATGGACTGAACCATGTTGTCACGCAGATAATCGAAACCAAACTCGTTATTTGTGCCATAAGTAATGTCAGCGGCATAGGCTTGTCTTCTAGTAATTGGCTCGAAATGCTCTAATCTTTCGTCTCCTCTTTCAGCTGAGTCAAAGTCTGGATTGTAGAGACGCGAGGATTCATGAGTGATCACAGCAGTTGATAGACCGAGGAAGTGATAGATTGGACCCATCCAGCCTGCGCCAAGTTCAGCCAAGTAGTCGTTGACGGTGATTAAGTGGGCACCTTTACCCAATAAAGCGTTCAAGTACAGAGGAGCGGAAACTGTAAGAGTTTTGCCTTCACCAGTTTTCTGTTCGGTAATCGAGCTAAAGTGAAGTGCCGCGCCAGCGATAAGCTGGACATCAAAGTGTCTCAAGCCAAGAACTCTTCGAGAAACTTCTCTGACTGTGGCATAAGCTTCAGGCAAGAGATTCTTAAGGATACTGGCTTCGTCCTCACCAGCCTCTCTCATCTCATCTATTTGTTTTTTAAACTTTTTGGTTTGGGCAGCGAGTTTAGTATCTGAAAGTTTTTTGACACTTTCTTCCTCAGCATTTATAGAAGCAACAATTTTTTGATAGCCGTCTAGCTGTCTTTTATTGTCATCAAAAAAATTAGATAAAAACTTAAGCATAATTAACCGATCATTTCTTTTTCGAGATATTGTTGTAACACTTTTGGCACTCTGATGCGACCGTCAGCCTCTTGGTAATTCTCCACGATAGCTGCCAAGAGTCGAGGAGAGGCCGCCATAGTGTTATTCAGAGTATAAATGTGTTTCATCTCGCCTTGTTTGGTTTGGTATTTAATGTCGAGCCTTCTGGCTTGGAAGTCATTAAAGTAACTGGCTGAGTGGGTTTCTCGATATTGGTTTTGGCTTGGAAACCAAGTTTCAATATCATATTTTTTTCTCTGTCCAGCTCCCATATCCCCAGTACACATCAAGAGAACCTGGTAAGGAAGCTCTAGGTCTCTTAGAAGTGACTCACTAAAGCCAGTCATTTTTTCATGCCACTTTCTCGTTTCCTCTTCGTCAGCAACGGTGTATACAACCATTTCGACTTTGTTAAACTGATGAACTCGAATTATTCCTTGAGTATCCTTACCATAAGAACCAACTTCGCGTCTAAAACATGGCGAAATACCAGCCATTTTTATTGGTAAGTCTTTCTCTCGAAGTGTTTCACCAGCATAATAGGCAGTCAGAGCAACCTCAGCTGTTCCTGCTAAAAATTGATTGTCTTGAGTTCGATAGTGATCTTCTTCACCCCAAGGAAAATAACCTGTTCCCCACATAGTTTCTTCATTGACCAAAACTGGAACGGACATAGGAGAGAAACCTTCTGTCTGTAGTTTTTTCATGGCATACTGCAAAAGAGCTTGCTCGAGTAACAGGCCATCATTCTTGAGAAAATATGAACGAAATCCACCAATTTTCACTGCGTGTTTAGTATCTAAAAGGTCGAGATTTTCTAAGAGTTCTTGATGAGGTTTTGGCTCGAAATCTAGTTTTTGGACTTCTCCCACTTGCTTAACCACCTTGTTTCCTGATTCGTCAGGTCCGACAGGAACATCCGCTGCAGGGACGTTTGGAATGTAAAGTAATAGTTTTGCAAATTCCTCTTCAATGGTCTTGAGCTCAGGCTCAATCTCTTTAAGTTGGGTTTTGATTTCTTTGCCTTTAGCTATTTGATCATCTGTAGGTTTTGAGCCTTCCTGGACTTGCTTTTTAATTAAAGAAGCGTGTTCATTGCTTTGTTGACGAAGATCGTCAACTTTTCCTTGTAGAGTTCTGCGCTTCTCGTCATTGGAGAGCAAGGTATCAACCACGCCCGGGTCTAGCTGTTTATCCTTACACCCCTGACGAACTGCATCAGCATTTTCGCGTATGTATGAAATTGATAGCATGATGGTTACTCCTTTTTTCCAAAAACCTCGAGCAAAAATCCGATATGCTCGTCTGGGCTTTTATTAATCAACTCAAAGCCTTGTTCCATGTCTTCCCTACTAACATTAGCGGCAAAAGCGGTTGTTTTCATTTTCTTTTTAACTGATTTTGGCTTCATGCCTGAGAAACCCTCTGGTCTTACTAATGAAACAGCATGCAAAAACCCAGACATTTCATCGCAAGCAAAAAGAAATCTTTCTATTTGTGTTTCTGGTTGCTTGCCAGTTCTACCCGGAGCATGAGCAGCAATCGCATCAAGCATCTGGCTTGGATAGCTGACTAAAATTTCTGTAATAGCTTTATTTGGATGTTCATCTGGGAACATTTCCCAGTCGAGGTCATGAAGTAATCCAGCCTGGTACCAAAGATCACTATCTTCTCCAAGATCTGCTGCATAGGCTTCCATAGCTTGGGCAACCATGTAACAGTGATGCCTAAGGGCTTCATTTTTTATGTATTTTTCCAGTAAAGCTTGAGCTTCTGCTCGATCGGGCAAGGCGGAAGTACTCTCCGTAGGTTTTTCTTCTTCTTTAACAGATTGCTTTGGAGCTTTTGGAGAATCATTTTTCGGTTTAAGTGTTGGAAAGGCAATTACTTCTCGGATGCTCCAAGTGTTTGTCAAAAGCATAACCAGACGATCAATGCCGATGCCAATTCCACCCAGAGGAGGCATTCCGTACTCCATGGCTTCTAAGAAATCTTCATCGCAAGGATGGGCTTCGGTATCACCGGATCTCATCCTGGATTGTTCGTTCTCAAAAAGCCTTCTCTGATCAATTGGATCTGTAACCTCACTCCACCCGTCCATAATTTCTTTGCCGCCAATGTAGGCCTCAAACCTTTCAGCGAAATCAGGATTATCCCGATGAACCTTGGCAAGGGGGCTAACATCTCTAGGGTAGTCAATTATCCAGATAGGATCAATAAGTTGAGGGGCAACAAGCTTGTCAAACAGTTCAAATAAGGCCTTTCCTCTGGTGAATTCACCGGTCAGAGTCAAGTTGTTTTTTTCTAATAAGCTCATGAGTTCAGTGTCAGTAGCCATATTGAAATCAATTTCAGCAAATTCTTTAAGTGAATCAATCATTGTCAGGCGGCGCCATTTTTTGCCAATATTGACTTCATGATCCCCAACAATAATTGTTTTCTTTTCATGAAGTTTCATTGCTAAGTGAACGAGAAGCTCTTCAGCTACGTCCATCATCCGATTGTAATCGGCATAAGCCTCGTACCACTCGATCATAGTAAACTCTGGTTGATGAGTCTGATCAATTCCTTCGTTACGGAAATTTCTGGCTATCTCAAAGATTTTTTCATAGCCACCCACAATTAATCTTTTAAGGTAAAGCTCTGGAGCTAAACGAAGATAAAAAGTTGTATCGAGAGCCTTCATGTGAGTTGTAAATGGCGTAGCATTTGTACCGCCGTAGAGAGGTTGCAGAACTGGCGTCTCAACTTCTGTAAAATCATGCTCATCTTGAAGGAAAGCTCTGATCTCTCGCAAAACTTTCCAACGAGAATCGAGAACTTTGCGCACATCGTTATTGACCAACATATCCAGATATCTTTTTCTAAAACGCGCTTCTTTATTTTCTGCAGAATTCCACTCGCTTGGAACTGGACGTAAAGCTTTTCCTAGAAATGTAACTGAGTCAGCAACAATACTAATTTCACCCGTCTTTGTTTTTCCAACTTCTCCAGTCGTTCCGACGAAATCTCCAGCATCTACAAGTTGAAGAATGTCGAATAGATCATCTCCTACTACATTTTTTCTTACCATTACTTGAATAGAGATTGCTCCATCCTGCAAATCAAAGAAAATAACACTTCCATGAGTTCTTACAGCTTGGACTCTTCCAGCAGTGGTTACAACAGAACCTTCACTGAGTCGCGCTTGCTCAATAGAGTGAGTTTTATTAAAAGAATGTGGATGAACTGATACACCCATTGATTCGAGCTTAGTTCTCTTGTCTATTTTTGCTTTTATTGCTTCATCTATTCTGGACATAGTATCTTTCCGACATGGTCTATTCTATATCAAAAAAACCCCGCTTGTGGCGGGGGATCTTGTACTGCTTTTTATTTTTATTTTATTGTTTCTATGCTGTACTCTAGTTCCCCTGCTGGTGCGACGACTGAGAATTTGTCGCCTTTTTTCTTGCCAACGAGCGCCTTTCCCAAAGGAGATGCGCTGGAGATTTTATTCTCCGCGGGTTTAGCTTCGAACTCGCCAACTAGAGTGACTGTTTTAGATTTATTAGTTTTTAGGTTTTTTATTGTAATCTGAGAGCCAAGGCTAACTACACCAGCGCTTTGTTGGATTTTGACGACTTTAGCGATTGAGAAAACATGTTGAATTTCATCAATTCTAGCTTCTAGCAATTGCTGCTCGTCTCTAGCGCTGTGGTATTCAGCATTTTCAGAAAGGTCTCCGTGTTCTCTAGCCGTGGCAACTCGAGAGATTGTTTCTGGAAGTTTTTTATCTAGAAGCTCATTTAGTTCTGACTTGAGTTCGTCAAAGCCAGCTTGAGTTAATTCAATAACTTGAGCTTCGATAGGGTCTTGTTGTGATGTGGCCTTTTTTGGCATAGATAGAGTATAAATGGTTTTGCGTTTCTGGCAAGATGTCCTTATGACTGTTACAGGCTCCTTTTAGCAACTTTTAGTTCAATCATGGCTAATCTTAAAGATGCCTCCGCCTGGATTTGCTCTTCTAGCTTGTTCGAACTTAAGATTTGTTTTTTTGCTGCTTCAATGGCTTCTTGAGCCTTCTTGACACTCAATTCTCTTGCTTCAATGGCAGTGTCTGCGATTACCAAAACCTCATTCTCATGAGAGCAACTTAAAAACCCTCTAGAGATAACCATAGAAGTCTCAACACCATTAGCGATGTATTTTAACTCTCCCATTTGGAGTCTACTGAGAAGAGCAGCGTGATTCGCCAAGATTGTTAATTCACCATCTTCTCCTGGCACAGAAAGAGATTGAACTGGCTTGTCTAAGAGCTCTCTCTCTTGAGAAATGATTTTTAACGAAAAAGTTTTCATTTTTTAGATAGTCTTTGCTTTTTTGACTGCTTCATCAATACTTCCCACCATGTAGAAAGCCTGCTCAGGTAAGCCATCATGTTTACCCTGAATGATTTCCTTGAAGCCTCTGATTGTTTCCGCAATAGGTACGTATGCACCTGGAACATTAGTAAACTGCTCAGCAACGAAGAAAGGTTGCGTCAAAAATCTCTGTATTCTTCTAGCTCTAGATACAACAAGTTTGTCCTCTTCACTAAGCTCATCAATTCCAAGAATGGCAATAATATCCTGGAGTTCCTTGTAATGCTGGAGAACTTCTTGGACGCCTCTAGCCACACTGTAGTGCTCTTCGCCAACAACGGCAGGATCAAGAATCTTTGATGATGAGGCTAATGAGTCGACAGCTGGGAAAAGTGCCTGTTCGGCTAGCTTCCTATCGAGAGAAATCGTTGAGTCGATATGAGCAAATGTCGTAGCTGGAGCCGGATCGGTGTAGTCATCAGCCGGAACATAAATCGCTTGAATTGAAGTAATAGAACCCTTTGTTGTCGAAGTAATTCTTTCTTGCAAACTAGCCATTTCGGTCGCTAAGTTTGGTTGGTATCCCACGGCTGAAGGAATTCGACCTAATAGGGCAGAAACCTCTGCACCAGCCTGACTAAATCTAAAGATATTATCAAGGAAAAAGAGAACATCTTCGCCCTTTTCATCTCTGAAGTACTCGGCCATGGTTAGGGCGGTTAGAGCTACGCGAAGTCTATTTCCCGGTGGCTCGTTCATTTGGCCAAAACACATAACGGTGTTGGCAAGAACACCAGAGCCTTTCATTTCATTGTAAAGGTCATTTCCTTCTCTGGTTCTTTCACCGACTCCGGCAAAAACTGAGTGACCCTCGTGTTCTTCAGCAATGTTACGAATAAGTTCTTGAATAATAACTGTCTTGCCTACGCCTGCTCCACCGAAAGCACCTACTTTTCCACCTTTTGCAAAAGGTGCGACTAGATCGATGACTTTGATACCAGTTTCGAGCAACTCTACCTTGGTTTCTTGATCAACTAATTTTGGAGCAGATTTATGAATTGGTGAAGTGTGTTTGGGGACGAAGCTTTTTCCCTCATCAATTAATTCGCCGACGACATTAAAAACTCTTCCAAGTGTTTGTTCTCCAACAGGAACGGTGATAGCTGCCCCAGTGTCAACAACTTCCATACCTCTGACCAGGCCATCAGTGGATCCAAGGGCGATACATCGAACTTCTCTGCTCGACAGCTGCTGCTCGACTTCGAAATAAAGGTCGGTACCGTCCGCTCTCTTTAAGATCAAGGCATTGTAAATTGTTGGCAGCGAGTCAGAAAACTCTACATCAACAATAGGACCCGTGATTTGAAGCAAGCGACCAGTGTTTGTTGTTATTTTCATATTTGTCCTTTATCCGTGTAATGATAATGTTGCAGTAGTAATCTCAAGTAATTCATTTGTAATACTGGCCTGTCTTGATTTGTTGAAAATCAATTGTAGTTCGTCAACTAGATCTCCTGCGCTTTCGCTCGCGTTCTTCATCGCGACCATTCTGGCAGAATGCTCACTTGCCTTGCTCTCGAGAAAAGCTTGATATACTGAGTTTTCAAGATAGTATGGAACTAGCTCAGCGAGGATTTCTTTGGCACTCGGTTCAAAAATGTATTCACCATGACTTTGGTGCTGCGCTGTGAAACTATCATCTGGTGGAAGGATAGGAAGTAACTGCTGGAATTTTGGCTTTTGAGAAAGGGTGTTAACAAAATCCATATACAAAATTGAAACATTCTTGAATTCGTGGTTCAAATATCCCTCCATAGCAATTCTGGTTATGGGCAAAATATCAGCGAGTTGAATTGAGTCAGGTAAATCTGAAAACTGAGCAAATGTTTGAATTCCAGAAAAGAGTGTGAAGGCTATGGCTTTCCTACCGACGACAAGAAGAGTGCCTTTTGGATGACCAACCTTCCATTCTAGAAGTTTTCTAAAAAGGGTTGGGTTAAAGCTTCCTGAGAGGCCTCTGTCCGTCGAAAGACAAATTAAAAGGTCGCTGCCAATTCCATGATTATCAAAAAGAGGATGGACTAGGATGTTTTGTTCTTGGCTGATCTTAGTTAGAATTTCTTCTAAAGCAGTGGCGTACGGACGAGACTGAACAGCTTGCAACTGTGCTTTTCGCATTTTGCTCGCCGCAACCATCTCCATAGCTTTTGTTATCTTGGAGATATTCTTCGCAGTTTTAATGCGATTTTTGACTTGCCTAGTGTTTGCCATCCGGATCTTCTTTTGCCAGTTCAGGGTGCATCTTGTTAAATGCAGTAATTACTTTTTCTAAGTTTTTCTCTGCGGCATCAGTAAGCTTGCCCTCTGATTTCATTTGGGTGAGTAGCTTCTTTTGCGAAGTTCTCATGTGAGATACGAACTCCATTTCCCACTTGCCAATAGAGTCTGTTTCAATTGTGTCTAAAAATCCGTGTGTAGCAGCATAAATGACTACTGATTGTTCCTCAACTTTTAGAGGATTGTTCCAACCTTGTTTTAGAACCGCGTTTACGCGAGCTCCTCTTTCAAGCTGTTTTCGTGTTCTATCGTCAAGATCGGAGCTGAACTGGGCGAAAGCTTGAAGTTCTCTGAATTGGGCCAAATCAAGTTTCATCGTTCCAGCCACCTGTTTCATTAATTTGATTTGTGCAGCTGACCCGACTCTCGATACTGAAAGACCAACATTAATAGCCGGTTTTGTGCCAGCGTTAAAGAGATCGGACTCTAGGTAAATCTGCCCGTCAGTAATAGAAATAACGTTGGTGGGAATATAGGCACTAACGTCATTGGCTTGAGTTTCGATAATTGGAAGAGCGGTAATTGATCCACCGCCGTGTTCTTTATTAAGGCGGCAGGCTCTTTCAAGAAGTCTTGAGTGAAGATAGAAAACGTCTCCAGGATACGCTTCTCTTCCGGAAGGTCTTCTAAGTAGCAAAGAAATTTCTCTGTAGGCTTGAGCATGTTTGGATAAATCGTCAAAAATAATCAAAACATCTTTACCTTTTTCAAGGAAATATTCAGCAACTGCTTGACCAGCGTATGGAGCAAGAAATTGTTCTGCAGCCATGTCAGATGCAGTGGCAGCCACAATTACTGTGTAATCAAGAGCGCCAGCTTCTTTTAAGGTTTGGGAAATTTGGGCAAGAGATGATCTCTTTTGGCCAATACTGACATAAACACAGATGACATCTTGATCATTCTGATTAAGAATCGTGCCTAGAGCGATAGCAGTTTTACCTGTTGCTCTGTCGCCAATGATTAATTCTCTTTGTCCGCGACCAATTGGGATCATAGCGTCGATAGCCTTGATACCGGTCTGGAGAGGAACTGTGACAGATTGTCTGCTCATGACTCCAGGAGCAATTCTCTCTAAAAGCATATCTTTTGGTGATTTTAAGGCTGGCAAACCATCGATTGGTCTCCCCAATGCGTCTACGACTCTGCCAATAATTTTATCTGAAACTCCAATCGAAAGAATTTTGCCGGTTCTTTTCACGGTGTCTCCAGTTGTGAGGGACTTTGCTTCACTTAAAGCAACGATATTGACCTGATCCTTCTCAAGATTTAATGCCAATCCAAATTCATCATTGCCAATGTCAACCAACTCTCCGGCCTGAACTTCTGCCAAACCTTTGACACGAATAACTCCATCTCCAAAAGACATTACTGTGCCAACGGATTCAGGTGTTGGGGTAATGTTTGCTTCAGCAATGAGCTTGCTTAGCACAGTTTGTAATTGATCGTTTTTGTTTTTCATGTGTTTGTCCTATGCTCCTGCAGTTTTTTTCAAAAGGGTTCGGCGCAAATTTGCTAGCTTTCCCTGGATAGTACCGTCGAATTCTTTATCTCCAACCACGATTTTAAGACCACCTATGCAGTTTTTATCAATATTCTCTTTATATTGAGCAGGACCAACTTTTTCAGAAACTAAGTCATGAAGAAGTTTTCTTTCGTTAGCTGAAAGTGGAACTGCTGAGGTGATAACTACCTTAGGAAGTTGTGGATCGAGTTTTTGAAGTTCTCCCAAAATACTGGCATCAAGCTCTTGGCCATCAACAATTAATTGAACACCTCCAACTATACGAGGATCTATGGCAAAAGTTGCTTCCGAAGAACCAAGCTTTGCTTTAAGAAGGTCTTGAACTGATTTTCGTTGTTCTTTTGCTAGTTCGCTAGCAGTTACAATTGTAATTTGATGCTTAGAAGCCATACTTTAAAGTACTTTCGAAAGTGATTTTATTTCATCTGCAATCAGCTGGTGATGTTTCTTTTCAGATAGCTGCTCGCCAGAGACTTTAGCAGTTGTTTCGATCACCAAATCAACAATGCTTTGTTGCATTTCTGCAATTTGACGAGCTTGCTCATCTTTCCATTGTTGTTTAATCTGAGCAATTTCTGCCTCAGCTCCAAGTCTTGCTTCAGCAATAATTTCTTTCTTCTGGATAGTTGCCATCTTTGTAGCTTCAGCTAATATTTTGGCTCTCTCCTTTTCAATTGCATTCTGGCTTTTTTGCTTTAATTGATCGACTTTTTCTCTCTCAAGCAACGCAGCTTCAGCAGCTTTTTGTCCCTCTTCAATTCTTTTTGATCTTTCAGCAAAGATTTTTAGAATTGGTTTGTAGAGCAAGTACGAAAGTGCTCCAAATACGATCGAGAAATTGATTAACTGAAATACTATTTGAGAAAGTTGAATCTCCATGGATGCTTTCTATACAAATTTAAGAATAAGGGCGACGACCAAAGCGTAGATAGCGATAGCTTCTGCGAAGGCGATACCCAAAATCATATTTGTCTGTATTTTACCTGCTGCTTCTGGATTGCGTCCAATGGCTTCTAAAGCCTTGGCTACTAGCATTCCAATAGCTATAGCTGGACCAATAGATCCAAGTCCCATTACGAGTGCGACAGCAAATTCTGTTGTCATATTTTCTCCTTAACTACTAATGACTATCGTGACTTATTGTAGCCATATTAATAAATACTAATGTTAACATCGAGAAAACTAAGGCTTGAATAAATCCTACGAATATCTCAAGACCATAGAATGGTAATGGAATTCCCAGTGGAATTAAAGCAGCAATAACGACCAGAAGAACTTCGCCCGCAAAGATATTTCCAAAGAGACGGAAGGCAAAAGAAATAATTTTAGCGAACTCAGAAATTAACTCTAAAATACCAACAAAGAACATAATTGGGCTTTCGAAGTTAACAAACTTTTTAAGGTATGAAAGCTTCTGAGATTTTAGTCCAAAATATTGGGTGGCAAAGATTGAAATAAGTGCAAGAGCTAGCGTTGTGTTTAGATCTGCAGTTCCTGGTCGGAAGAGAGGAGCTCTGGGAGAGTGAACCTCCTGAGTGTTTTCCTGTGAAAGTGATTCTAAGGCTGATTCATTTGCAGTTTCTTCGAAGACAACTTCGTCATGTCCAACTTCTGCAACAATTGTTTCTGGTGAATGAGATGACTCAAAAACTGGAGTAGTGATGCTACCCACTCCTGGTAAGAGCCCAAGCCAGTTGTTCAGAACGATGAATAAAAAGAAAGTAGAGACTATCGGTAAAAATTGTGCGGCTTTCTTTGCGTCAAGAGTAACGGAATAAACAAAAGAAAAAAGAGTTTCAATCAGCCACTCAGCAAAATTCTGGACACCAGTCGGCCTGTCTGTCTCTTTTAATTGAGATCTGACCACAACCGCGAATGTAATTAAAATCAGACTGACAATCACACTTGTAAACATTGAGTTGGTGATCGGGAGTGAGCCGACACTAAAAATAGGTTCAGCTGAGAGTGAAATGTGAATTGAGTCTGTTGACATTAATAATCTTACGATCAGTTTCTACACGGCCAGATTATACCGATCTTATCTCGCTCGACAAGGGGCGTCCAGCTTCTACTTCGCTAACACTAGAACAATGTCATATTTTCCGGTTGGATCTTCAGTATCTTTACCTTCTAAATATGTAACTTCGAGACCAGTTGCGTCATTTACAGCCGCAAGTAGTTCTGCGTTGTCGGTGTAATCCTCAGAAACTAACAGATATGTTCCTGGATCTGCATAGTCGCCTTTTGCATTTCCTGTGTCAGCTTTTGCAAAATCGGCAGCCTCTAATTTTGTGCCTATTTGCCCTGCGTACCCGGCTTTCGTCGTTGCGTTAACGACAAGAATCTTTAAATCTCCTACAGCTAGTTCAACACTTGGCTCTGGCGAAGGCTCTGGTGTAGGAGAAGCTTCAGCTACTGCCGGCTGCTCTACCTCTACAACAGGACTCACGTTTCCAGAATTCTTATCCGAGAAATTGAGAAACAGCAAACCAATACCAATACCAACAGCAACAGTCACGGCAAAAGCTGCAACAGTAATGAAAGCCATTTTCACCATTGGACCTACCCCTGTCTTATTTTTGATGACTGGTGACTCTGTTTTTTCTGGCATAGGTTTTTCGCTAATTACTACTGGTGTTGTTTTAGACTTCTCAGAATTATGTGTGAACTGTGAGATATTAACGTCATCCATGGTATCAGAAGGCTTTGTTTCTGTCACAGGATCTTCGGCAGGAGTTTCTTTCTTTGGTTCCTCAATAACATCCTCTTCAGTTTTTTTAATTTCCTCTTCCTTGATTTCTGGTTCAGAAGCTTTCTCTTCAACATCAGTGGTTAGAGGAGCGGTTGGTTTGGGCAGGTCGCTAGCTGGCATAGGTTCCTTTGTAGTATTTTCTTCCTTGTATTGTTGGTACTGTTTTCTTTCTTCTGGAGAGGCAATTCCAATTTTAAAACGTGGAACTGGAAACTGATCGATCGAGAGTGTGCGCATGCTCGACTCAATGATACTTTTTACATAGGATGGCAATTTATCATGATCGTCAGAAAAAGAGCTTAGTTGTTGAAGTGGCAAGGTGTCACTTAGTAGCTCCTTTAGTTTTGTCTGAACAAGCTCATTAGTAAGAAGGTAAACCGTCTGGATACTTGGCTGAGCGCCTTTTAAGGTTTTAATTGTCTCGGCGATGGCTTCAACATCCGAAACTGTACTCTGCATTGTTTGGTCAACACCTATGTAGTGCAAAGCGCTGTGCAAAGTGTCGCCAATCTGAAGAACGCTAATTGAGGGCTCTAAAGAAATTACTGACTTAATGGCCCAACTCAGTGGTGAAACGGCAGATATTTTTGCTGAAACAGCATCGGAACCAGCTCGAATTGGAGAAAGAAGTGTTTTTTCGATTGCAGAAATCTGGACTTTAGAAATACCTTTCAGCTCCGTCAAAACAAAGGTTTCGAGTTCGTGGGTCTCAGTCGAAAGATCTAAAGACGGAAGAAGCTCTGTTTTGAGGTACTGCTTTATTTTGGCATCAGAGGTCTCTTCGACAGAAACAATCGTGTTTGTAAAAAGGAAATCTGGAAGAATTAGGTGATATGACTCACCTGGCTCTAGCTTGTCACAAAGCTTAACAATATGCTCTGGAATGAACTCATTGTCATTCATGAAGGTGCCGTTGATTTGGTGAAAGGATTGAACTGAGAAACTATTTGGTTTTTTGGTCGGCAGCAACTCCGCAATATATGAGACGTCAGGTAGAACGTATAGTAGCTTCTCGGTGTTGAGCATCTGGAAAATAGTATACCACCTCGACAGGATGTTTGTGTGAGTCCGCTGGGACTCGAACCCAGGACACAGAGCTTAAAAGGCTCCTGCTCTAACCAACTGAGCTACGGACCCACAGAAGTGGAGTGAATTATAGCAAGAAACTACCAATACGGGTATACTCTGACCGAATATCATGCCAGAACTTCCCGAAGTAGAAACAATTAGTCAAAGACTCTCGCCAGTACTTACTGGGAAAATTATCGAGAGGATCGATGTTTTAAGAGAGAAAAGCTTTTGGGGAGATGAAAAATTAGTAATTGGAAAAAAAGTCCTTGGTGTTTCAAGAAAAGCCAAGTTATTGGTTATCGCGCTAAGTGATTTAAGTTTTCTCGTTGTTCATCTAAAAATGACCGGTCAACTTATTTACCAAGATAAATCCCAGAGACTTGGTGGCGGCCACCCAACGGCTGACTGGATTGAAACATTGCCAAGCACTCACACAAGAATCGTTTTTAAACTTAATAACGAAAGCACTCTGTACTTCAATGACATGCGTGTCTTTGGGTGGATAAAACATCTATCAGAATCAGATTTAGAAAAAGAGTTTTCACGATATGGCGTGGACATTATTGATCCGATTGTTTCAGGAACTTATCTTCATAAAAGATTGGCAAAAACATCCAGACCCATTAAAGTCGCAATAATGGATTCAGGTTTAATCGCTGGAGTAGGAAATATTTACGCCAACGACGCGTTAAACCTGGCTCGAATAAACCCAAGTAGACCCGCAAATTCGCTTAGCGAGGATGAGAGCGCAGCGCTCTTAGATGCAATGATAACTGTCATAAATCTAGGCATTAAGCTTGGTGGTGCCACCATAGACAACTATAGAAACATCGATGGGTTCTCAGGAAATTACCAAACAAAAGTTTTAACTTACGGTAGGGAAAACTTGGGTTGTTTTAACTGTTCTGGAATAATTCAAAAAACAAAGATTGGCGGCAGGGGAACTTTTTACTGTCCAGAGTGCCAGGTCTAAAGATAAGATTTCAGAGTTTCGACTGACTTCGCTAGTTCCTGCTTCTCTTTCCAGTCAAGTTTTGCCTCAAGCACCTTCTCAACTCCAGCTCTACCTATGACACAGGGCACGCTTACCGCCATTCCCGAGTGACCATAGTATTGATGCAAGGGAATCGAGACTGGCAAGACAGACTTGGCATCTCGAAGGATCTTACCAACAATGTGTGAAATAACAGCTCCGATGCCAAAAAAAGTAGAGCCTTTGCATGCGATTATTTTATATGCTGCCTCCTTGGCTTTTTCATAAGCTTTAAGAGCCTTTTCTTCAGAGAAAGAATCAAGAGTTGTGATTGACTGTCCCCCAACCATGGCGCTAGAGATGACTGGAAAAGATGAATCACCGTGTTCTCCAAGAATATAGGCGTGGATGCTTCTTGGACTTACTTTTAAAAACTCGGAGAGATGAAATCTGAATCTAGAGGTATCAAGAGTGGTTCCAGATCCGAAGATTCTCCCCTTTGGCCAGCCAGCGATTTGATAAGCTCTGTAGGTCAAGATGTCTACTGGGTTGGAAACAATTAATATTATCGAATTAGGAGCGTATTTTACAACGTTTGGGATAATGCTTTCAATTATCGAGAGGTTCTTTTTGGTTAGGTCGAGGCGCGTCTCGCCTGGCTTCTGAGCTGCGCCTGCGGTGATAACAACAACGTCACTATTTTCTAAATCTGCATAACTATCAGTAGCTTTTATTGTGGCAGATGGCAAGAAACTCAGAGCATGCTCTAAATCCAACTCTTCTCCGAGTAGTTGGTTCTTATCTCTTCCAAACAGAACCAGTTCATTTACTACTCCCTGATGAAGTAGTGAGTAAGCTGCAGACATACCCACTTTGCCACAGCCAATTATTGAAACTTTATTTGTGTCGAATATCATAAAATTAGTATATGCAAGTTAGCTAAACTTCGCCAGTAGTTCTTGAGTTTGTGTAAAAATCGAATCATCATCAAGATGATACTTTTTTAATAACTCTTCTGGTAAACCTGATTCTCCAAAAGAGTCATTTATACCGATTCGATGGACGATTTTATCAGTTGCAACGCCCGCAGCCATCTCACAAACAGCAGATCCAAGGCCGCCACTCACCTGCTGGTCCTCCACCGTAATGATCATTTTTGTTTGTGAAAGAGCCTCAAAAATTGCAGTCTTGTCGAGAGGCTTAATCGTGGACATATTTATGACGCGCGCGTGAATGCCGATCTCAGCCAATTTCCTCGCTGCAGCTAATACGTTAGAAAGTATTGCGCCGGACGAAATAAATGCAACATCGATACCATCCAGTAGTCTGGTTGACCTACCTATTTGAAAAGTCGACTTCTCGACGGTGATTGGCTCAGTACCATAGCGACTTAACTGAATATAGACAGGTCCCACAAGTTTGGCGGCGCTATGAGCAGCTCTTCGGGCTTCTTCAAAGTCGGCTGGCACAATGACGGTCATGTTTGGCAAAACTCGCATTAGGGCTATGTCCTCAAGTGATTGATGAGTTGCTCCATCTGGACCCGTGGCTAAGCCAGCATGGGAGCTGACCATCTTCACATTCAGATTAGAATAAGCAACGCTGGTGCGAATCACGCCCCAAGAATTGGCAGGCTGGAACGCAGCATAGCTGGCCGCAAAAGGAATCTTTCCAGCTAAAGCTAGGCCAGCTGCAACTCCAATCATGTTCTGCTCCGCCACGCCAACTTGGAAAAACCTCTCGGGATATTTGTCGGCAAATGCCTGCATTCTTGTTGATTCGGTTAAATCAGCGCATAAGCCGACGACGTTCGGATTATTAGCTGCGATCTCTAGAAGTCCAACTCCGAATCCGTCGCGTGTTGATTGTTTTTTTTCACTCATCTGAGTTCTCCTTGAGTGATCTACTCAGTTCGTCGATTGCAAGCTTAGTCTCTTCCTCGTTCGGAACTTTCCCGTGCCACTCAAACTTATTCTCTATGAAGGAAACCCCTTTTCCTGGAATTGTATTGCAAATAATTGCGGTCGCCCCTTCATGAAAGCTCTGAGCTGCTCTAACAGCATCAGTAATTTCCTCAAAATCGTGGCCGTCTATTTCAAGTACTTTCAGACCAAAACTTGAAAGCTTGTTTGCCAATGACTCAAGTGGCATAACGTCTTCTGTTTGACCTCCAATTTGAATATTATTGCGGTCAATAAAAATAGTTAAATTATTAAGTCGATATTTGGAAATTAGCATGTAGCCCTCCCAAACCTGCCCCTCCTGTTGCTCAGCGTCGCTCATTAAACAATAAACTCGGTTGGTTTTAACATCCATTTTTAGTCCAAGTGCTAGGCCTGCCGCCTGAGAAAGACCTTGTCCAAGTGGGCCACTCGAGCTCTCAATCCCTGGTAAGGAGCCTATGTGTGGATGACCCTGAAGACGTGAATTAATTTGCCTCAAGGTGTTCAATTCTGCTTTATCAAAGTAACCTGCTTCAGATAACGTTGCGTATAAGACTGGGTTAATATGTCCATTAGACAGCAAAACATAATCTCGTCCAAACCAACCAGGCTCATCTGGTCGATGAATTAACAGAACAAAATAAAGTGCGGTAAAGACATCTGTCATTCCAAGTGCACCAGCAGAATGCCCACTTCCAGCTTTATTAAGCATCAAAACTATATCTTTTCGTATAGAAGCTGCTATTTTTCGGAGATGGTGAGTCGCATGTGTGGCAAGCATGTGATATCAGTGTATCCCAAATCACTGACAGATGCACAAGATGAGGCTTGTCATTGGGTGGTATATCTCGTTACACTGGATATAACTTAATTTTTCGAAAGAATAGTATGAGCTCATCTCAATTGGGTGTTTTTATGGTGGGGTGGGAATACCCGCCTCATAACAGCGGTGGCTTAGGAGTTGCCTGTCAAGGCATGACTAAAGCCCTAAACCAACTCAATAATCACATCTACTTCACACTTCCTTACTCAGTGCCGGGTGGCAGCTCTCATATGGACATCCTCTCTTGTATTACGCCAGGACCCGTTGGTAGCCTAAGTCGAGGACGAACATCATCAGCACCTTTCTCTCCATACGTTACCGCTACCATAAATCCAATTACCTCATTTCCCCTCGATAAAGCTAAACTTACAACTCTTCCTCAATCTGAAATTGAATCTAGAGTTGCGGCTTATACAGATGCTGTGGCCGCGCAGGCTTTCTCACATAGGAAGTCGACCGACATAGTTCATGCTCATGACTGGATGTCATTCCCGGCTGCGGCAGAAGCATCAAAACAAACAGGAAAACCCTTCATCGCTCATATCCACTCGACCGAATTCGACAGAGTTCCGAATGGTTCTGGCAGCTCATTTATTATGCAGACCGAGTACGAAGGTTTAATGAACTCAGATAGAATCATTGCTGTTAGCGCCTATACAAAAGAAATTCTTGTAGTCAAATATGGTATTCCAAGAGATAAGATCTCTGTCGTCCACAACGGTATTGACTCTCTTTCGGCTGATCGTTTTCTTGATGAGCCATTCGCTCCAAAGAGACCCGTTATAACCTTCATGGGCCGATTTACCATGCAGAAAGGCACAGAATTCTTCCTAGGGCTTGCGCAAAAAGTCTTAGAACAAATTCCGAACGCTCTCTTCATCATGGCCGGAGACGGGGATATGTATCATGAGCTTCTATGGAAAACAGCCTCCTCTGGTCTTTCAGCATCAATGCTCTTTTCAGGATTTGTTAGAGATACACAAAGAGAAAGACTTCTTGACCGTTCCGATGTCTTCATAATGCCTTCTGTTTCCGAGCCCTTTGGGTTAGTAGCCTTAGAAGCAGCTCAGAGAAACACGCCAGTGATTGTTTCAAAAAACTCTGGTGTTACTGAAGTGCTACCGAGCGCAATCCAAGCAGATTTCTGGGACACTGATCTTATGGCCCAGCAAGTTGTTTCGCTGCTTCAAGATTCTCAACAAACTCAAAGCGCGATTAATAACCAACATCAAGACCTCGGCTCAATCACTTGGCCAAAAGCAGCTCAGAGAATTAACCAGGTTTATAGAGATGTCTTTCTTGGGGCTTAAATAGTCATTATTTATGGCTAAGATTTGTATCTACTTCCAGCTACACCAACCGAGAAGATTAGCTAATTTTTCTATTTTTGATTTAGGAGACAACAATACTAAGTATGTCTCAAGCTCTGAGAATGATACCAATGAGGAAGTGTTCCATAAGGTTTCGTCTAAGTCGTATCTTCCGATGCTGAAGCTACTGAAGACTCTGCTTAGAAAGCATCCAGACTTCTTTTTTTCATTGTCAATTAGTGGCCTTTTTTTAGAGCAAGCACAACAATGGGAGCCAGAAGTAATTTCTCTCCTCCAAGAAATAGTTTTGACTGGCCAAGTCGAAATTTTTAGCGAAACTTATTATCATTCTCTGGCCAGTATCTATTCTCCGAGTGAGTTTAAGGCCCAAGTTATGAAGCATCAGAGAGCCATGCAGGATTATTTTGGTGTTATCCCGACAACTTTTAGAAATACTGAGCTCATCTACTCAAATGCGATCGCAGAACAAGTGGCCGAACTCGGATTCGCTGGAACTCTGACAGAGGCCGTCCCTCGCTATTTGGGAGAAAGACCAAAAACTGTTCTTTATGAAAGTAATTCTCAGACAAAAATTCCAGTGCTCCTGAAGCACGCGGAGCTTTCTGACGACGTCGCTTTTAGATTTTCAGATAAGAGTTGGGCAGAGCATCCTCTGACTGTTGAAAAATATCTTAATTGGATGGATAAATACTACGAGAGCGACTTAATTAATCTTTTCATGGATTTTGAGACTTTTGGTGAACATCAGTGGGAAGATACTGGTATTTTTGAGTTTTTCACTGAGTTTGTTTCCCAGTCTCAGAAAATGCATCAGTTCGTTTTGCCTCGGGAAATTTTCTCTGAGCAAGCGCTAGCGGAAAATCAAAATCTTGACACTTACGATGTCCCCGTCCCAATTTCTTGGGCAGATGTTGATCGAGATTTAACAGCCTGGATCGATAATCCACTTCAGCAAGATTCGCTTCGCATTCTTTACAGTTTAGAGAAAGATATTTTAAACTTAAAAGACGAGAATCTTTTAAAACAATGGCGATATCTTCAAACTAGCGACCATTTTTATTATATGTGTACTAAGTGGTCAAATGATGGAGACGTTCACGCATACTTCAGTCCTTTCGAATCTCCCTACGAAGCATACCGACGTTACAGTATCGTTCTATCTGATATTAAGGCAAAAGTTCATCAGGCGCTTGATCACAAACCTCTGAAACTGCTACACTAAACGAATGGCCCGCGCACTCACCTTGGGAAATGGATCCTGCCTAGTTTGTCTTGACCGTCACGGTTTCGTGAGGGATTTTTATTATCCATACGTTGGCCTTGAAAATCACGTTTCAGGTCAAAAGCATCGCATCGGCGTCATGATTAATGACTCATTTTCATGGCTTGATGACGATACTTGGAGCATCTCAATCGGCTATAAACCAGAAACTATGGTCGGCTATCTTGTCTGCAAGAACGAAAAGCTTGGTGTCACAGTCTCAATGGAGGATATCGTCTATAATGAAGAGAACATTTTTCTCCGCCAAGTCGATATTTATAATCACCACAAAGAATCGATAGAAGTTAAGCTTTTCTTTCACCAGGTCTTCATGATTGAAGAAAATAAAAAACGAAATACAGCATTTTATGACCCGACTCACAACGCCATTGTTCACTACAAAGGCAAGCGAGTATTCATAGTCAATGGTCGCACCTCTCAAGGAACAGCCATCGACGACTACTCTGTCGGCGCTTATCAATACGAAGGCAAAGAAGGAACATTTCGCGATGCTGAGGACGGCAAACTAGGGAAGAACGCCGTCGAACATGGCTCTGTAGATTCAGTGGTTAGATTTTGCGGAACCTGCGAGCCCAACGAAAAGACTCGAACATATTACTGGATTTGTGCAGGCAAAAATCTTGACGAGGCATATGCCCTAAATGAACTAGTCATGCAGAAAACACCTTCAGCCATGATTCACTCTACTGAATCTTACTGGCACGCCTGGTTAAAAACCCAGCAAACCGATCTCTCTGGTCTAAGCAAAGAACAAAAGAAACTTTTTGACACCTCTCTTTTTACTTTGCGCTGTCACATGGATAATCGCGGCAGTGTTATCGCCTCTGCAGATAGCGCTATGATCGAGTACGGCAAAGATGACTACTCATATATGTGGCCGAGAGATGCAGCTTTTATCATTTCCACTATGTGTCAGGCGGGCTATGAGGAGATCACCAAGCCGTTTTTTATCTTCTGCAAAGATGTCCTTCATCCAGATGGGTATCTTCATCACCGATTTCGCTCAGATGAAAGCTTAGGATCTACATGGCATGCCAGTGCGGCTCAAGACGAGTGGCTGCATGACAAGGTCCTTCAATTACCAATACAAGAAGACGAGAGTGCTAGTGTGTTATTTGCCCTCTGGAAATACTACGAGACATCGAGGGATCTTGAGTTCATCGAATCACTATATAAACCTCTGATCGAAAAAGTTGCCAACTTTTTGGTGAATTTTCGCGATAAACAAACAGGCCTACCAATGCCCTCCTATGATCTTTGGGAAGAGAAGATTGGAGTGTCAACTTATACTTGTGCCTCCGTCTACGGCGGGCTACAGGCAGCAGCAAAATTCTCAGAACTACTTAATAAGCGCAATCACATGAGAATCTATAAAAAAGCGGCAGAAGAAATTAGAAAAGCAGCGATTACTCACTTATACAGCGAAAAACAACAGTCATTCATTCGACTGGCTAGAATCGAAAATGACAAGATTGTTCAAGACGAAACTATCGACGCCAGCTCACTTTTTGGTCTCTGGTATTTCGGCATGCTCGATATGAAACACCCTCTGCTTCAAAAAACTGCAGACCAAGTTAATAAACGCTTGGTGAATCCTGATGAAGCTGGTGGCTACATTCGCTACGAAAATGATAATTATTTCAAATCTGGAAAACTTTCGAATCCTTGGTTCATTACCACTCTCTGGGAAACCCAACGAATGATTTTGCACCCAGACACAGATTTGGTGCAGCTTGATCGAGCCCTGGAAACACTGAATTGGGTTATTTCTCACATTTATAATTCTGGAATTCTAGCCGAACAGCTTCATCCAAGGCACGGCGATTCTCTGTCTACTACGCCCTTAGTTTGGAGTCACTCTGTTTATATTGAAACTGTTCTTGCCTACCTAAAAAGAAAAACCGAACTTAAATCTCCCATTGATCCAAGTCTTATCCATGAGCTATAACGGAGAACACTTATGAAATATGTCATTGCGATTGACGGTGGTGGTACAAAGACAAATACCATCTGTGCTGATGAAAATGGCACGATAATTGGAACCGGTCTTTCTGGGCCAACCAACCTCACAAGCACTTCCGTTGGAGCGGCTAGCTTTAATCTTCGCGAAACAATTAGACAAGCAACTGAAACTCTCCCCCCAGACACAACTTACGACCAGCTCGTCATGGGACTAGCTGGAATGGATAGCGAAGAAGAGCGACAACTCGCAGAAAATATGTTTGCTGATACGTTTTCTCAGTTCTCTGTCGTCAATTCTACCCTGGTCAACGATGCTATTATTGCCCTTGAAAACGGCACTGAAAAGCCCAACGCGGTCATAATAATCTCTGGAACAGGCTCTAATTGTTATGGCAAAAACTCAGATGGAGTCACTACTAGAACTGGTGGAATGGACTTTCTGTTAACAGACCAAGGCTCTGGATACGCTATTGGTAGACAAGTTTTGCGCGAGGCCATAAAAAGCCATGATGGTCGAAGATCAAAGTCAATTCTTGAAGAGCTCGTTTCACAACACTTTGGTATTGAGAACTTAGACCAATTAAAGCACAAGGTCTATAACCCGCTTCTTTCTAAAGTCGAGGTCGGGAAATTAGCAAAAATTTGCACGGCTGCCTACGAACAAAACGACCAAGCTGCTCATGAAATAATTCACAAAGCAGTCGCTGATTTATTTCTTATGTTAAAAACTGTTATTGAAAAACTCGAGTTAGAAGAGAAAGAGTTTGACTGCATTTTTTCAGGCTCGGTTGTAAATCTTCCAGTCATTAAAGACCCACTTGTTGAAGAATTAACTCGAACATTCCCAAGCGTGAATATAGTTTTCCCAGAGAATTCTCCCGTCAACGGAGCCCTTGAAATTGCGTTGGCTAAGCTTAGAGAATAAACTTTATTTTTTAACTTCTAGTTCCTGGAATTGATTTCTAGAGAACATGACACCAATTACAGCATAAGTAGCGATATCGATCCACGTCTCTTCCACAGTTTCGTTCGCTGGTGTGTTTCCAGATACAAGTAAGTGCTTAATTCTCTCGACCTTCTCACTGATTCTCATAGCGATACCAAGTTCTCCATTAGCAAGAATGTTGCCTTTTCCGTAGTCTTTGTGTTTCTGCAAAAACATCTCAAGAAGCTCAGCATTCACTAGCTCGAATGCTGCGTCTAAGGTTTTTGGATCGTGTTTGGGTTTGTTCATGTTAGATAGTGTATCAGTTTGCGGTAGATGCGAGAAGAGCGTGAGTGCTACTTGTAATCGACTTATAATCGACTTATAATCGTCTTATATGTTTAAACCTAAATATACAATTTCGAATAATTTGTTGGCAAATATTAAGCGCATTAGCGCTTTGGTTCAGGAATTAAACACTCGACAATTTACAAAAATTGTCTTGGTAGACCTGGAAATGACTGCTCGTGCTGTTTCAGCTTTCGCATCAACAAGCATCGAAGGAAATCCCCTCCCCCTAACTGAGGTGAAAAAGATTCTTAAAAATTTGCCAGTTAACATTCGTGATAGTGAAAGAGAAGTTTTAAATTACAACGAAGCCTTGGAATTTTCCAGTAACGTCGTGAGGAATAATCAGGACAATTTAACATTAGACTTAATACTAGAAATTCATAAAAAGGTTGTCACGGGACTACTGCCCAAATATGATGTTGGTAAGCTCAGAAAAAAACCAGTAGTTGTTAATAATCCAAAATTAAGGAAAATAGTCTACTTGCCACCAGATGCTCAGGTAGTCGAAACACTCATAAAAGACCTAGTAAAATTTGTTTCTGATAATGAAAATACAATAGACTCACTAATTCTTGCGGGTATTTTTCATAAGCAAATGGTAGTCATTCACCCATTTATGGATGGCAATGGCAGGACTACGAGACTTATAACCAAGATTCTTCTCGCGCGCATGGGTCTTAATACGTTCAATTTATTCAGTTTTGAAAACTACTACAATCAGAACATAACAAAATATTTTGAAGAAGTAGGAGAGTATGGAGACTATAACGACCTTGGTCAATCAATTGATTTCACAAGCTGGCTCGAGTACTTTACCGGAGGCATAATCGATGAACTGCTTAGAGTAAAGGGTTTACTCCCAACCTCAATTCTCTCAACAGAACAAAGGCTCGAACAACGACACAAAGATCTCGTGGATTTTGTAAAGAAAAGTGGTTCAATAACAGATAGGGAGTACGCAAAAATAACTTCAAAATCTAAAGCTACAAGATCACTAGATTTCCAAAAACTTACCTTGCTTGGGCTGCTTGAAAGGAAGGGTGAAGGTCGAGCAACTTATTATGTTCTAAAAGATTTTAGATAAAATTGAATAAGTATCCCATCAAAATAATACCGATCGTAGTAATGCCAAAAAACGTCACCAAAAGTGGCCACTTCAGAATTTTTTTAAGCATCAGCGCCTCTGGGATAGATAAAGTCACAGTTGCTGTCATGAAAGCTAGAGAGGTTCCCATTGGTACACCCTTGTTCACGAGAGCCTCAATAATCGGAATAATGCTGATCGAGTTTGCATAAAGTGGCATTCCAACTAAAGCGGCAGCTGGAACAGCCCACCAACTTTTCTGTGACAGAACATTTGTTATAAGTGACTCAGGTACAAATCCATGTATTAAGGCGCCTAAGGTTACTCCCAAAATCACATAAGGATAAATCTTTTTGGTAATATCCCACATCTCACTTGTCCAAAGCTTCCACTTTTCTCCCCATGGAATGCTCTGGCTCTGATATTTTTGTTGTAAGTGTTTTTTTCCAGCAAAACTAAGAATTTCTGGTTGAATAAACCTTTCCATTTTCAGTCTTTGAATAATTAGACCACCAACAACAG
Organism: uncultured Pseudomonadales bacterium; assembly: GCA_964586055.1. Classification (GTDB taxonomy): domain Bacteria; phylum Patescibacteriota; class Microgenomatia; order UBA1400; family PJMF01; genus UM-FILTER-42-14. Next base: position 33,792 of record CAZPFX010000008.1, read on the forward strand.
CAATACCAACTCCAAGTAAATTATAAATAATTGTTGTAGATAAGCCAAATACACTCGGGAAAATAAACAGTGATGATTCATTCACTAATGGCGAGGCAATCAGAAAGGAAAACGTCACTCCCAGTGGAATTCCGGCAGAAAGAAAGCCCATAAAAAGAGGAATCGAGGAGCAAGAGCAAAACGGTGTGATCACGCCAAGAAATGCCGCCAAAACGTACTGAGCCCCATACCAACGTTTTTGACTTAGTAAATCTCTAACTCTCTCCATCGGAAAATAAAAGCGAGTTATAGCCATGAAGTAATTAATGACTACAAGAAGAATGCTAATTTTTAGAACATCATAAATCCAAAAATCCAGCGCTCCTCCCAAATAACTTTCGTGCGCGAGTCCTATCCATTTATAAGTGACTAAGTCGGCAAAAAATTGAAATGGCGAAAAAACATCCATGGATTACTTGCTAGAAGTTGCTTTATGAATGGCTTCTTTGATTTTTTCAATGTCTGACGTAAGACCAATCATGGCGATTTTATCTTCAACGACCAAGACAGGACTACTCATGGCCCCGAGCTCTATGATTCTCTGTGTACCCTCTACGCCAGTTAGATACTCAAGCTCAAAATCATCGCCAAGCTCTGCCACAGCTTTTTTTGTGATTTCGTACAGTTTTTTACACGTAGGACAACCAGATCCTAGGACTTGAATTTTCATATTTTTTCTAACAAATTATCGAGTCCACCGCCCACCCAGCGAGTGACCTCTTTACCATCGGAATCAAGAACAATTAAAGTATGTTGGGTTGTAACACCATATTTATTATTCATGGCCGTGTCATTATCATAGTCCACTTTTAGAATAGTGACATCTCTCGGAACATCCTGAATTCGCTCAACAATCTCATCTTCTAATTGAGAGCAAGTCTGACACCAATTAGTAGCCGCGAAAAAAAGAATTGAGCGACCTTTCGCCCTGGTATTAACTAACATTGCTTCAGAGTAATCAATATAACTGCCAATATCCATTGATAGCTCTGGCTGAGTTAATTCTAGAGGAGAATCCTCCATTTCAGATTCTTTAGTACCTATCTTAAAAAACAAAAATCCTGCGAACACTAAAATTAGGAGAATGATAATATATTTTTTTGATGATTTCATAATTACTCATTCTAACAGCTATCTGCATCTTTAAAACAATGATCATTAAGTAGTTATATTTAGGTACAATAGAAATATGTCTGTCGGTCTACGTCTACCAAACTACGATGTCCCCCCACCCCTCGCTGGAGAGAACTGGAAGATCCCATCTCCCGAACAGCAAGATTTTAATGATCTGTGCAATACAAGCCATCATGTGAATTTTGGGGAGGCTATGGAGATACCCCCATCTTCCGAACAAGATCCAACCACTTTTCTTACAATCGACATAACACAAGAAATGGTAGATAGAGGTGAAAAAGTAACCTTAGCGCTATTCCAAGGAGGAGCCATAGATACCTTTCAGTACTGTGATGATGACTATATCCCATTTGGAGCTAATGAGGGGGGTTCTAATACAAAAATAGAGTTTCAACCACCCAAATCAGGCCAGATGCTTGTGGGAATTTCAAGATCTGATGGAAACACAACCGTAGGTCTTTATCATACGGACGATAAAAAATATATTGACCCCGAAGTAGGCGTGGTCGGTTTGCCAAAAAAAATATTTAGTGGAGATTCATTAAGTCCAAACGTAGAAATAATCTATGGCGAAGGAGGAATGTGCACAATATTTACAGATGGCTCCTCGCTTCTAGGAACAGACAGTGTTCATTTTGAAATTTTTGATTCAACAATTCAGAAAACAATTCCAATTGAGATTCTCTTATCAGAAGGTGAAAATCTACAGTATTCATTTTATACACTTTGTAAAACAGGTATTAAAGTCACAACAATTTTAAAACAAATAGAAAATAATCGTCTCGTATTTTTGCCAATTGTTACTAACTACATTGTTGAGCCAGAAACAACTCCAACCCCCACACGTTCTCCAACACCTACGCCTACACCGAGGCCAACTCCTATATATGAGGAGTCTACAAGTAATGTCGTCCAGGTTGTCCTAGTTGCAGCAAACACCGAGCAGGAATCTCTTGCACCAGATATGACCTTTATCCAGAAAATGTGGTATTTAGTTGCTAGAAAATATTTCGGACTTTCTCCTGCAGAAATAGTTGTTTTTGCCGGAATGGACAATGACTATGATGAAGATGGGTTCGAAGATGTTGATATCACTATCCCAAAAAAAGATGAGCTATTAGGGCAAGTTGAGAAGTCAGTTTCCAACCTTGATGATCCTGAGAAAGCCTTACTTTTTGCTCTATCATCGCATGGAGTAAATGAAGGTTTTTGGTTAAACCATCTGCGGTACTCTCCGGAATACTTTGTAAAATGGCAAGAATTCATAGAAGCTATTGCTAGAGCTGGAAATTTATCATCCGGAAAAATTGTCATTGTTGCTGGAGAGTGCGATTCGGGTGCGCTAGTTGAAAAACTAGCCGAGTATATAAAACAGAATGGACAAATAGGAAACTTGCAATTTTATATTGTCACTGCATCCAGAAGTAGCCAGTGGGCATACACGTATCAAATAGGAGACGAATATATAACCTTCGATTCACTAGTAGCGATCTATCTTTCACAAGGCATGGATCCCTATGACGCAATCGCCAAAGCTAATGATGTCATGGAACAAGGTCGGAATGGAAACACACAAAACGGTCAGTTGCTAATTCCGAGCTTAGTAGGTCCAGGAGATATTACGGAACCTCTTTCCATACCGGGAATACAAGACTCTATACGCCTAGCTTTGAGAAATGCAATGGTGCCAGATGACGGCTTTGTTCCAGATCCAACGACAAGGGCTACTAATGTAAATAACGCCGTAACATCTGGAACCTTTAAACCTGTAGACAGAAATAGTCGTAGGGATCAATTGAAAAGCGATAGATCTAGATCTCAACAGCCAAGATAGCTAGGGGGCCCACACCATCACAATTTTTCCTCTTTCATTGGAATCAGAGACCTGAGTAAAAAGAGTGTTATAAGTATTAACAGCAGCTAGATTAGTTTCAGAAGTTTCTAACCAAAATCCATTGCTGCCTGCTGCGCGATAATCATCAGATTTCATGTAGGCTGACAGAGTGATATCCGTTATCTTTTTGGCAAGACCTTTCCCTCTGGCTTTTCCATAAAGTCTTATTGCAAAAGTCACTCCGTATAAGTCAGTATCAAGATCTTCAAATTCAGGTTTAAGAGTTACGGTGGGAAAAGCTTTTTTTCCAAACCATACAATACCTAATAGATTTCCCTCGCTATCCGTTATTGAATAAATTGAACGACCGCTCCTGAGCCAGTCATCATACGCCTCTCTGTTCTCGAATCTGTGGGGGTCAGATGTATTTTTGCCAACTAACTCATCAGTATTAGCGTAATCAATTAGTTGCTCAATTTGTTTCTCGGCTAATCCTTCATTAATAGATAACTGACCCAGGTCGTCAGTTGTAACTTCACAATTTTTAGACAAGTCGGTGCTAGGATATTGGCCTTTTTTCTCAGGAGATACGTTTGACATGGTGTGAATTATACACTTTGGAGTTTTAACTAATGATCAGCAAATGCAAAATTGATTTTATATATTGATATATAGAGGAATTCGAATCATAATACGTGGTTGAGATCCTATAATATGTTATAATTGTTATATGAGAGAAACCGATAAAAAAATATTCGTGGCTTACAAATTAACGGGCTCAGACAAAGCTGAGCTTCAGTCGCAGCTTGAATCAATTACAGATGTAATTCATGCTTTGGGTTACCAAACATTTGTTTTCTGGCGTGATGTGCAGAATTGGGAGCATTCAACAAATCTTTCTCCAAAAGAAATAATAACTCGAGCCCTGGAAGAACTTAGAAAGTGTGACATTCTTTTAGCACTAGTGGCCAACTCTGAAGGAAGTGAAGGTATGCAACTTGAGATTGGTGCAGCACTAGCTTTAAATATGAAATTGGTATTAGCAATACAAAAGGATTTTGAAGAAAAATTCATGAGATATACTCGTTCACAAGCTGATAAAACTATTGTGTATTCTGACGAATCAGATTTACTAAGTAAACTTTCAGATCTAGCTCTTGAGTAATCTGTGACCCTTCGTATTCCGCATCCGAACCAAATTATTGCTAATCTAGTAGATCTTTTCAGTACGTTCGCTCCAGATATGAGACAACTTGGGTTTGTTACTGCCTAAGGGGAATCGAAGTTAGAAAAGGTTTATATTTGTAAATACTCTATGAAAGTTGTCTAGGATTTATCATAATAGTTATTCCAAATGTAGCAGAGCTGTCTAACCCAACAATCTTTATTGGTACTTGAGTTGCACTTGAGTCGCTACCTTTCATTTCATATATTATTTCCGTACCCACTTCAAGTTTTTTACCTTGATAGTAAAAAGCATCATCTTTCTGTTGAAGATCTTCAGTGCCCAAACCCACTGTGCAGACTACTTCAGAGCCTCGTGCTGCGTTATCATGAGCAATTTTTACAATTCTGTCTAATGTAAAACCAACATTGCTTTGATAGATTTGATCGGGTTGTATCGAACCAATTAAATCGCTCATGTTCTCAGCATTGAAAATTATTTGAGTAAACTTAATTTTTCTTGCTTT
>CAZPFX010000009.1:0-11408 GCA_964586055.1 uncultured Pseudomonadales bacterium
ACATTTTTTTACATGTCAAAATTCAAAGTCATTGACTACTTTCTCTGGGGAGATTTGAAACTAGGCAAGGGAGACATTCTGCTAGTTGAAGAGACTGATAGAGAATGCTCGCGTGTAACTGTGAAACATCATCCAGACAGAACTTTGCTTGTTAGCTCAAAAGCTGTCGAAAGTATGATTTTTCTGAAAAAAATTGAGCGACTTAAATAAGACGCTGATCAACAAAGGCAACTACTTTTCAAGAAAAGCTATCTAAACTATACTTACGCCATGATAATACTATTTGATTTTGACGGAACAATAGCGATTTCTTTAGAAGCATCAATCATCTTTTTTAATGAAGTAGCCGAAGATTGTGGTCTTCCACATATAAAAGCTGCTGATTTAGAAAAATTAAAGGAACTAAGTGCGCGCGAATTGCTAAAAAAATATCCCTTGTCACCTTGGAATCTCTTAAAACTAACAAAACATATTCAAGGAGAAATATCAAATCACATGGAAGACATTGGTATCAATCCTGAGATAAAAGGCGTTTTTATCGAGTTAAAAAAACAGGGTCATACTGTTGGTATTGTCACCTCTAATACAACAAAAAATGTAGAACTATTTTTAGCATCTCACCAAATATCAATAATTGATTTTATTTATTCAGAAAAAAACTTGTTTGGGAAAGGAAAGGTGTTGAATAATTTAATAAAGAAACGCCTTTTTAAGAAAAGTGAAGTCCTGTATGTGGGCGACGAGGTTCGAGATATTGACGCGGCTAAAAATGCTGCAGTTAAAGTGATAGCAGTTGACTGGGGTTTTAATTCAGAGGAGAGACTTAGGAAAGCTCAACCAGATTTTCTTATATCTAAGCCTAGAGAGATACTTGGAGTAATCTCAGAATTAAGTAGCACAAACTAGAGCGACTCTTTAACCTCATGAAAATACTCCCACGGAAAAAGGGACCAGAGAATAACGTTCGGAACAGGAACAACTAGACCTCTTTCATAAGATGGAAACTGACTTTTGTAAGCACCGATCACTTTTGATTTTGTGATGAATCGATGACCGATCCATATTTTCATATTCGGGTGTTTTCTATGTTTCGCAAAATCAGGATTATCAGCCATGTGTGTCGGTAGCTTTTTTCCAGCGAGAATTTTCTCGGGAAAAGAAATATACCAGAGTTTAAAACTCTTTTTCAATTTCTTGTGAAGATCGGTGATAATTTCTGAAACAACAATGTGATCGGGGTGGCCATAAAGTCCTGATTTATCATAGGTAATCACAAGATCCGGCTTTTGCTTAGCGATTATTTTCTGCAAGTACGAAGTCAACTTTGTTCGTTTTTTTGGAAGCACTCCATCTCCAAAGTCTTCGTGAATCAGCCTCACTCCAAGAATTTTTGCTGATACCTTGGCCTCTTTTGAGCGAATCTTTTTGAGAGTTAAGTCCTCACTAGCATCAGGTGTGCCACGCTCTCCTTTAGAGAAGAGAAGTAAAGTTACTTTAATTCCTTGATCAGTAAATTTCTTGATCGTCCCAGCCATGCTTTTGGCTTCATCATCTGGATGAGGGAAAACTATTAATACACTTGTAAATTCTCCAGTCAATTTTGAAGGCACTGAGAAGTCATTTAGATAAATAACCAATACTGCCCAAAAAATTAAGATTGAAACGAAAATGTATCCGAGAATTATCATCTAGATGATTCTACACTGCTGAGCAATCGACTTTGTTTGAAAGTATGTGCCAGAGCTCTTCGAAGGGCGTCAAGTTGTTCAGTAGGCTTATCATCCGCTGTCATAAAACTAAAGCCTGAAAAGGGACCTGGGGAGCCCTTGTAGATGAAGGGGGTGACGGCTACAACCTTATCTTTTGTCCAGATGTGTTGTAAGGCATATTCATAATATGAAGATAACCAAGGTCTCGTCGAACGAGAGTCTTCCCAACCTGTCTCGGTAATGTAGACGGGTAGAGTATTCTCAGTTTTATCAGCAAGGAAAGCCAGCTCGTGCTCAAAACCTCTAAGAGACATTTTGTCAGTCTTCGTTGGCGAAGTTGAGAAGCCTGGATTTGGATAAGAGTGCGAGTTCCAGGCGTCGGCGTAAGTGAAGATTTCGGGATCGAAAGCGTACATTGAGGCTAAATAATTAAATGCTTCAGAAGTGCTTCTTCCATTTGGAGCAGCAAGATCCATTGCTGCCGGCATAACAATGAAGGAGGCTTGCTGTGCATGCGCCCAGCTACTCGTGAATCTAAAGGCGTTGGCATACGAATTTGGGTCAATCTCACCACCCCATTCTTTAGAGTGATTAACTTCATTAAAGGCAATAATGTGGCGATCTTCAGTTGGCCATTCGAGTTTTTGTAAAAAAGTAATCAGATCAACAATGTCTTTTCGGGTTGGTTGTTGCCAACTGCCATTTTCATATCTGGTAGCTAATCTAACAATAGGGATAACGTGAGTCTCTCGCGCTTCTGTAAAAAGCTTTTGCCATCTTGGTAAATCATTAAGGTCATTCAAGGTAAGGGGTACGGTCATGTAGTACCACTGATCTTGAGTCTCACCGTCAATTAACAGAGAATTTTTAGCTGCTGAAAATTCTTCAGGATTTAGCACGTGCATGCCCATAATCGAAGTCTCTCTCGCAGCCACATTTGCGGCAGTAAGAAAAAGAAAAAAGATTGCGGTGTATAGCGATAAAATTCTTTTCATGTATATAGTTATAGGATAACATGTAAGGCCCCAATTGTCCATGGTCGTCGATCTTTGGTATACTGTTTATTCGCATATATATGAAACATATATTTTTTGCCTTTTCATGGATCTTTTTATCAGCTGGAGTCATTCTGGTCAGCGTTGCTGGAATGCAGTTTTATCTCGAAGGGGTGACCTGGAGTGATTTTACTCATGACCCAGGGAATGCTGTCAGAGTAAGTATTGCTAATTTGACGGGAAAATCAGCCAAAAGCGAGATGTCTACCCAAATGCAGATCAACGACGCTAGAAGTCAGCTAGTGGCAAATTTCTTAGAACGATATAACTCACCGCTAAAACCTTACGACTACTTTGGTAAAACTTTCGTAGAGATCGCTGACGAATACAACATTGACTTCAGACTATTGCCAGCAATCGCCATGCAAGAGAGCAATCTATGCAAAGTCACCCCTCCGGGTTCATACAATTGTCTAGGCCTAGGCGTTCATGCCAGGGGAACGTGGGAATTTGAAAGCTATGAAGAAAACTTTAGAGCCGCAGCCAGAGTCCTCAAGCAAAACTATATAGACAAAGGACTAGTTACTCCAGAGCAGATAATGAGAAAATATACACCTTCTAGCAATGGCAGCTGGGCAGCTAGTGTGAACCAGTGGATGGCCGAGATGCGCTTCGATGATCGCACCATGGGAAGATCTGAAAAAGAAGATGCCTACTTACTTGAATTTGTGAAATAGTTTGATACCTATTGACATCCTTATAGTAAATGTTATTATACATATACCTCAGAAGGTTTGTTCCTCACCGGAATAATCGTTCTGAGACAAAAGAACCCGCACATAAAGGCGGGTTTTTTTGTGCCGAGAACAGGAATCGAACCTGCACGCCCTTAACGGGCACTGGATTCTAAGTCCAGCCTGTCTACCAGTTCCAGCATCTCGGCTCAAAATAGTTATTGTATTGTAGCGCACAAAGTTCGTGTAAGATACAAAGATGCAGGCAGTGAGTTCACCAGAAAATATTAATCATCTGGATCCAGATTGGAAGGTTGTTTTCTCATCATATGCGCATCTTTTTCATGTGGTTTGGAAAAAGGTAGCCTTAGTTTTCTTAACCATTTATGGACTTCATGGTCTTTTCACCTCACTTCACCTTCTAGTTATTAAATATCCAGATCTCGAAAAACTCCTAGATTTACAATTAATTGGTCAAGAAGAGGTTGAAAAAGTTGTTGCAGAAGTTTTTGTAGTTCTTTTAGCAACAATAATTGACACATTTTTAGCGCTCAGACTTTCCAAAGCAAAGGAGTTAAAATCCGAAATAATTGATGTAGTCTTAGCCACTCTTTTTATCTTATTTAATAGCAGAATAATCAGTTATATTTTGTCCTATGACATCATCTCCATCATCACTAGATTCTCTTCAAGATAAGATTAAAATCGTTTATCGCGATCGAGGTCGTTCTCTTAGCATGAAGGTTCTTGACGATGGCACGATCCAAGTAACTGCTCCTAAAAGAATAAACCAGAATCAGATTAAATCTTTTCTCACCAGTCAGATAGTTTGGATACAAAAACAACAAAAGAAGCAGCTAGGAAGGGAAGAATTAGAAACAGAAAGCTCAATTTATTTGTTTGGGAAAAAATATAACAAAGTTGTCGTCTATGACTCGACTATTTCAATTGGCTTCGGTGCAAGCAAAAGCGAACTAATCTATAACGCAATTAACCCAGAAACGACTAGCTCATCTTCGGAATACACAAATGCTCTAGAGAGATTTTTAAAAAGAACAGCTGAATCATTCATTCTGCCAAAAACAAAAGAGCTATCTGACGCCTATAAACTATCTGTTGGAAAAATAACCTTCAGACAGCAGAAAACAAGATGGGGAAGCTGTAGCTCACAAGGGAATTTAAATTTTAATTGGCGACTAGTTCATTTCTCACCCAAGGCCATTGAGTATGTCATCGCTCATGAACTTGCGCACCTAACTCATCACAATCACTCTAGGGAATTCTGGTCACTTGTAAGAAATTACATGCCAGATTATAAGCTTCAACAAAAGCAATTTGGTAAATTCAGAGTTCATATTACATGACCTGCTATACTAGAAAATGATGATAAAACCATGGATGCGAAAACATCACTCTACAGTAGATAAAATTGCGAAAAAACTTCATTGGCCGCATCAGGAAACCAAAGCTCACAAAGCTCTAAGATTATTCCAAAGCAGCATTCTTTACCTCGCCCTTATTTTGTTTGGCTATTTATTGGCTCAACTTAAATTTTTGGCATAATGTCGATCATTATTTTTCACGGAAATCACACGGTTGAGTCGAGAGAATCACTTCTTGATGAGATTTCTAAAAAGCAATCTCAGGGCCTTCATATATCAAAGCTTGAGGCTAAACAACTTACCACCTCCTTACTCGAAGCAGAACTCGGCTCCAACTCTCTATTTGATTCAGCCAAGTGTATTGTCATCGAAGAACTACACTCACTCCCTACTTCAAAAAAACGAGAAGATCTCATCTCTTTAATCAACTCTTCTCCAAGTGATGTTTTGTTATGGGAGAAAAAAAAATTAACTGCTTCACAACTAAAAAAATTTCCAAATTCTGTTGACCGAGTGCATACCATTAGCACAACTTTATTTTCATGGCTCGATTCTCTTGGCAGCAGCGCCTCATCTGAGAAAAAAATCAGGCTCCTCCACACTGCTATTAAGCAAGATGGTGCCCAATTTTGTTTCTTAATGCTAGCAAGGCAAACAAGACTGCTACTAACATCAATTGATGGTGGCCAGATAGCTGGCGCTCCTTTTGTTCAAACCAAATTAAAAAAACAGGCCCACTTCTTTTCCGAGGGAGAACTACTTGGACTCCATAAAAAACTATTAAAAATCGACACCGAGCAGAAAACTTCTACAGCGACTTTGAAGCTCGATCAAGAGCTTGATATGCTCACGCTTGCAATGTAGAGTAATCTAATCAAGATTATCGGAAGGAAACAATGTACCAAATTGTCAAAAAGATAAACTCAAAAATTTTCAGAGGATACGATCTCCGGGGAGTTGCGGGTGCAGATTTATCTGATGATGTTATGTACACACTTGGAAGAGCCTACTCAACCTTCCTTTCAAGAAGACGAATTGAAGAATGCACAATCGGTCGTGATAATCGTTTAACGGGTGAGTCTTATGCAAAAGCATTCATTGCTGGCCTGAATGATGGCGGCATCAACACTATTGATATGGGCTTATCATTAAGCCAAATTGTTTATTTTTCTTGCTACCATTACAAAACAAGGGGGAGTGCAATGATCACAGCCTCCCACAATCCGGGAGAGTTCAATGGCTTAAAGCTTGGAGTTGGCTATTCTGACACCATGGTGACTGAGGAAATTCAGGACTTACGAAAAATTTGCGAACTTGGAGATTTCTCCGAGGGCAAAGGAACAAACCGAAATGATGATTCGTTCCCAGCTTATAAAGCTGACATTCTCAAGCATTTTTCCTTGGAGAGAAAATGGAAAGTAGTTGTCGACACATGCAATGCAACGGGTGGAAAATTTTATCCCGAACTTCTCAGGGACGCAGGGTGTGAAGTGATTGAACAAAACACAAACCTCGACGGAAGCTTTCCCCTCGGAGTTCCTGACCCAACCGAAGTAGAGGTGCTTGACCGCTTAGCAAAAGGAGTTAAGGCTTCCAGCGCGGACATTGGCTTTGCTTATGATTCAGATGGAGACCGAATGGCCGTGGTCGATAATAACGGTGATGTCCTCTGGATGGATACTATTGTCGCTCTTTTCTCAAAAGACGTACTCGACTATATGCCTGGATCTAAAATTGTTTATAACACTCTCTGCTCTAGACAAGTCACAGAAGCTATTGAGAAAGCGGGAGGCATTCCCGTGGTTTGGATGACGGGTCATTCTTTTATAAAAGCAAAACTTAAAGAAGAGCGAGGCCCATTTGGAGGCGAGCTTTCTGGTCACATATTTTTTATGGATAATTTTTATGGCCACGACGACGGCGCATATGCAAGTCTGAGACTCCTTCAATACTTAGAAAGAAAGAATCATAATTTATCCGAAGAGGTTTCTGAACTCGCACATTATGTTTCAAGTCCTGAAATCAAGCTAGGCTTAGCTGATGAAATTAAATTTTCGTTTATAGATACGGTTATTAGATCTGCATTTAAAGAACAATGGCCAAATGCCAAATACATTGATATTGACGGCATCAGAATGGACACTGACACTGAGATGGCAATAATCCGAGCTTCCCAAAATGGGCCTTACATAACTGTTAAATTTGAGGGCAAGACACAGGCTGAATATGATGCAATGAAAACAATTCTTAAATCAATTTTGAAAAAGCATGAAGAAATTAACTGGCAAGAAGGAGTCAATACGCACGCCCTCGACTAACGTGCTATAACTACTCTATATGACAAAACCCTTCGACGCTTTAGCCCTCGGTTCAATTTACCTCGATATTCATTACGGAGAGTTTCCTTTTGAGCCTGAGATCGGCATCCGTTCAGAAACAGAAACTGTTGGAAATGAAGTTCAACTTAGGGTAGGAGGTTCTGCTGCAAATTTTGCCCAAGTTGGCTCGAGCTTGGGACTAAAAACCGCGCTTGTTGCAAAAATTGGCCAGGATAGAGTGGGGAATATTGTCACTGATATTCTGAATGAACAAAATATTCTCAGACTTATTTTCACCGATCCAGAGGTAAATACTAATGTTAGCTCTCATTTTACCAATCCTCAAGGAGACACAATCCAGACCACAGCTGGAACAGCAAACTTAGCACTTGATGGCGAAGATGCGATGAGAGTGGTGACTAATTATTTTAATAAAATCTCCGCCCTTTATATCGGTAGTTACTTTAAGCTAACTATGCTCCAAGACAAATATGAGGCTATTGTCAAAAATGCGCGTCAGCACGATGTCTTAACTCTCCTTGATCATGGAATGATTAGTAACGTTGTTCTAGAAAATCATATCGAGCAGGTCAAATCACTGGCTAAGATGGTTGATATTTACATTCCCAATGAACAAGAGTTCTTGACTATTTGGGGTGTCGAAACCATAGAAAAAGGTTTTGATCTACTGTCATCGCTACCTACTAGACCTATCATTGTCGTTACTCGTGGTGCAAATGGTGCAATCGGCCTAGATCAAGATGGAAAGATTCACGACGTTCCAAGTTTTAAAGTTCAACCAAAAAATGCGGTTGGAGCTGGTGATAGTTTTAATGCTGGATTCCTGAAGGCCTGGCAAAATAGTCACAATATGGAAGAAGCAATTCGGTACGCACACGCTGTTGCTGCTATCAGAATTTCAGAAGATGCATCTCCATCAAAAGAGTCGGTGCAGGCTTTACTAGATAAATAATATGAATTCATTACCCTTGGTAATATTGGCCGCAGGCAAGAACTCACGTTTTTTTCCATTAAATTATGGAACCCATAAAGGCTTCTTTGAGCTTTGTGGGGAACCCTTAATTGTTAATTTACTAAGAAGCGCAGAAATCGCAGGCGTAGAGAAGGTTTTTATCATTGTTTCTAGCAAGGAAAACAACGAAAACAATCAGTCATTGCTGAGGAGTTTTAATTTTAAACTTGAGATTTCTTTCATCGAGCAAGTGAGCCCACTGGGAATGGGGAACGCACTTCTCTTAGCAAAAGATCATCTCCAAGGACGTTTTCTAGTCGCAAGTCCATATCACGTAAACTCCTCGACAACTCTCTTAGACTTAATCAGAAAACAAGAGGAAACTAGTGCGGAATGTGTCCTTATCGGGACTCACACACAAAACCCAGAGCGATATGGCATTTTGCAAACTGCCGCTGATAAAGTCACAGGAGTTATTGAAAAACCTCAAAAACCAATTTCAAAAATCAAGCTTTCAAGTCTTTATTTATTGTCTAGCAAAATGCTTGATATCTTAAGCAATTTAGAAGTTTCAGAATATAATTTTGAAACCGCTCTGAACAAAGTTTGTGAGACAAATGATGTGCGATGGATAGAGGGACTTTACGAGCTCCCCACTCTTAAGTACGCCTGGGATTTACATGCTCTAAAAACCAAATTGTTGTCAAATAAAAAAAGTTACTCCTCTCCAACTGCACAAATAGCCAAGACCGCAATCATTGATGATGAGGCAGGGCCAGTTTTGATTGCTGATGGCGCTCAAATAAAAGACTTTGTCACTATTGTAGGACCAGCATTCATAGGCGAGAACGCGCTGATTGGCAACTACTCCATGATTCGTGAAAGCAGTGTTGAAAGAAACTGCATAGTTGGAGCTTACACTGAGATCGTTCGCTCGATCTTAAGTCCGGGAGTGAGCATTCATCAAAGCTACTGCGCAGATAGTATTTTGGGAAGCAAAACCAAGGTTGGTGCTGGCTTAGTAACTGCGAACAAACGACTCGACAGAAGAAACGTAAAGGTTAAAGTGAAGAACGAGTTAGTTGATTCCGGCGTAAACGGTTTTGGTTTAATAACTGGGGAATCTGTTCAGCTTGGAATTTCTGTGGCTACTATGCCCGGAACTCTGGTCGGAAATCATGTTCAAGTTTTTCCAAATCAAGAACTTTCACACACAATCGATCCAAATTCATTAGTAATAAATAACGGGAAGTGATCATGGAAGAAACCAATTTTTTGGATAATCAAAAAGCAATGGCTGAGCTAGATAAGTCAAACATGCGTGGCTCTATTGAGGAGTTGGGTCAACAAGTCCAACATGTCTGGCAACAAGCCGCTGAAGTTGAAATTGATCCTTCATATAAAGAGGTAAGTAATATTGTCGTTGGAGGCATGGGTGGATCAGCGCTTGGAACTCATGTGATCCAGTCTGTTTTTAAAGACGAAATTTCAGTTCCAATCAACGTAGTTCCTGACTACCATTTGCCTGCATATGTGAATGAAAATACACTTTTCGTTGCCTCGAGCTACTCAGGGACAACAGAAGAAACTCTTAGCTCCACCAAGGAAGCTCTTAAAAGAGGGGCTAAGGTAGTTGGCATAACTTCGGGCGGTGACTTGGCAGAACTTTTGAAGACGGCAAATAAACCGGCCTTAGTCTTTGATCCAATTCACAACCCTTCTGGGCAGCCTCGCATGGCTCTAGGATACTCAGTTTTTGGTCAAATTGCCTTGTTTTCGAAAATTGGCTTGATTAATGTTTCGGAAGAAGCCCAGTCGACCGTGTTAGAAGCGATAGCAAAAATGCACCTCAAGACAAGTGTCGCCATTCCAACTGAACAAAACCCTGCTAAGCTTTTAGCTTTCGAATTCAGCAATAGAATCCCAATTCTCACTGTGGCTGAGCATTTAGAAGGTTCGGCTCATGTGGTTGCCAATCAGCTCAATGAGAACGCCAAAACTTACTCAGAGTATCGAGTAATTCCTGAAATTAATCACCACTTATTAGAAGGTCTTCAGTTTCCTCAAAACAGAGACGAGATGCTGTTCTTTCTTTTAGTTCATTCAGATTTGTATCTTCAAAGTAACGAAAAAAGGATGACCTTAACGAGCGAGATCCTTAAAAATAACGATATTGGCTTTCAAATTCTGAAACTAGCCAGTTCCTCGAAGCTCAGTCAAGCCTTTGAGTTACTGACTTTTGGGGCTTATGTTTCATACTATCTAGCTTTGATTCATCGAGTAGATCCAGCTCCGATTCCAGTTGTGGATTGGTTCAAGTCCCAACTCAAGCAGTAACGCTTAACTCGAGGGTGTGCTAAGATGGTTGGGTGTCTGCCATTCTCACAATTGATCAAGTCCGTTCTCTCGCTGTTTCTGAAACTGGTGAGCTGATTCAAAGACTCGCTCAAGCAAAAAAAGCTGGCGTCAAGATTGCTCCAACAATTTGCATCACGAGAACAGCTTTGCGACAAGTTCTAGCCGATAATTCAAAATTTTCAAAGCATTTGAGCGCATTTACTGACACCAGTGACCCCGTAAAACAACGCGTAGCAGAGGAGCAGTTATTCTATCTCTTTGCAGAAATTAAGTTTTCAGAAAAATTCATTGCAGAGATTGCCCGACTTTATCAAGATTATCTTGGTGAATCATTCGTCAGGATCATGCCAGGTTCTTCAGAAAATATTCTTGGCGATGCCAATATCTTTGACTCACTTAAGCAAACTTGGGCGGAGCAAATTTCCAAAACACTCGAGTCCGATCATTCTCACGCATTGTCCAACCTGACAATACCGATTCTGATTCAAGCTCAACTTCAAGCCACTGCTTCTGGAACGGTCTCTGGCACCGAAATTAAAGCTCGCCTTGGGGTTAAAAATCTTGGCAATGATATTAAGAATGAGATTGACTCATATTTTTTCTCAAAATCCTCAGAGCATGAGGTCAGCTCAGAAATTGGGAACAAGAGCGTTTTTTTTGAGAGAGAGCTGGATAAGTTTTTACAAAAAAAAGCCCAGAAAAAACAAGCAATCTCCAGAGCAATTGATAAAAAAACCACTAGCGAACTAATTGAAATTTATAGATCTATAAAACGTAAAACTCTGAATCCGATTCTGTTTGAGTGGGAAAAAGATGGAAATCAACTTTGGATAACAAGCATTAGTGATTTTGAAGTTCCAGTTATAAAGGAAAAAAGTGAAAAACCAAAATCAACTAAAGAAATTGTTATTTTAGATGACTGGCCACACCAAATTTGTC
>CAZPFX010000009.1:11508-31939 GCA_964586055.1 uncultured Pseudomonadales bacterium
TCTACAGTGAAGAACTCCTTGGTGCCATTTGTTCAAAAACGAATTTTGATTTAATATCTAATATGCTCGGTGAGCTTGAGCAATGAGTCTGAAGGAAGTAAGATAGTACTATGCCCAACATTCAAGGAGTCTACGCTCGCGAGATTCTAGACTCACGAGGAATTCCGACTTTAGAGTGCACGCTTTGGCTAGATTCTGGTGGCGTTGTGGCCACTAGTGTCCCCACGGGTACCTCAGTCGGTAAATACGAAGCCCACGAACTCAGAGATGGAGATCCCGATCGACTGTCGGGAAAGGGCGTTTTGCAGGCTGTAAATAACGTCAACACCATCATTGCTCCTCAGTTGGTTGGCAAAGACCCGACTATGCAGCAAGAAATAGATGATTTGATGATCCAGCTTGATGGTAAGGCAAATAAGTCAAATTTAGGCGCCAATGCCTTGTTGGCAGTTTCACAGGCAGTTTGTAAAGCCGGGGCTTTATCCCAAAACATGCCTCTCTACTATTACTTGTTCCAAAAGTACGAATTAATGAGAGAGCTGATGATCCCAAGTTGTATCTACACACTCATTAACGGCGGCGAGCACGGTGCAGATAACTTAGACATTCAGGAATTCCAAATAATTCCGGCCAGCCATATAGATTTCCCCGACTCTCTTAATCTCGCCACAACACTTTTTCAAAAACTTGAAGAGGTCCTCATTATTAAAGGCGCAATTCACTCTGTCGGACTCGTGGGAGGCTTTACCCCAAACCTTTACAGCAATAGCGACGTTTTCGAAATTTTAGTTGAAACAATAAAATCCAGCCCCTATACACTAGCCCAGGATTTATTCTTTGGAGTTGATGCAGCCGCAAGTGAATTTTACAGCGGTGGCAAATATACGCTTAGAGATAGAGCTGAAGCCTACTCAACCAAAGACCTACTGGAGTATTACAACAAACTTAGAAGTCTTTATAACGTCTTTTATCTTGAAGATCCCTTTGCAGAAGATGATCTTGATGGCTGGAAAGAAGTCACTAAGACCCTGGGAGAAACCACGAAAATTGTGGGAGACAGTTTGCTCGCGACTAACGTAGATAAAGTCAGAGATGCCATTGCGAAAGGGCACTGCAACACACTTCTAGTAAAGCCAAATCAGGTTGGGACAATTTCGGAAACAATTGATGTTATTAAAGTTGCCAGAGAAGCCGGTTGGCAAATCGTCATGTCTCATCGAAGTGGTGAAACAAACGATGATTTTATTGCTGATTTTGCGGTTGGGACTGGAGCCGAATATACAAAATTTGGACCAGCGAATAGAGGAGAGAGAGTAGCGAAATATAATAGACTCTCGCAGATTTATATCGAACTTGAACAGGTGCGTTTAAAAAATGAACAACAACAGGCCACTTCTGCGGCAATTTCGAATCCGACATCATGACAGGAGGAATAGCAGCTACCCCCATTGTCACATCTAGTCCCATTGACAGCTCCTTGATTCAGCAAAGTTACACTGGTCCTAAACCTACATTACTTCTTGTACTCGATGGCTGGGGAATTGGTCCAAAGACCGCAGGAAATGCTATTGCAGCTGCAAAAACTCCAAACATTGATGGCTACTGGATTTCCTATCCTCATACCCAGCTAGCGGCCAGCGGTCAGGCAGTGGGATTGCCTCAAGGAGAGGATGGCAATACTGAAACAGGTCACTTAAACATTGGAGCAGGACACATTGTTTTCCAAGACTTGCCACGAATTAACATGGCAATTGCAGATGGTTCATTTTTTTCAACGCCTGCGTTTTTGAGCGCAATCCAACACGTCAGAAATAATAACAGTAGCCTGCATCTGATGGGTCTAGTCGGAGCGGGTGGAGTCCACTCAAACATCGAACATCTTTATGCACTATTAAATTTTTGTAAACAACAGCAAGTCCAAAAAGTATTCATCCACGCCTTTACTGACGGAAGAGACTCGCCGCCAACTTCCGGGATTGAGTACATTCGACAATTAACATTGCGCTGCGAACAAATGGGAGTTGGCAAAATAGCCACTATCATGGGGCGCTACTACGCGATGGACAGAGATCATAAGTGGGATCGTATAGAAAAAGCATACGACGCTTTAACAATTGGCAGTCCCGACTCATGTATTCTCGACCCGATAGCCTCCCTACAAGCGCAGTATGACCAAAATATCACTGACGAATTTATAGAACCCATTAGTATTTGTGACCAGGATGGCTCTCATCGACTCATCTCTGAGAATGACGCTGCAATTTTCTTTAACTATCGTGTTGATAGACCTAGAGAGCTAACTCGCGCCTTCGTAATGCAAGACTTCGAACAAGGTATCCACAATCTGGCTTTTGATCCATACACAGAGAAGTATGAGAAAACTAATATCCAGAAACAAACGAGTATTGAGACTTTTCAGAGAAAAAAAAGAATTGGCAACCTATACTTTGTGACCATGACTGAGTACGAAGCTCACATACCTGTCGATGTCGCTTTCCCTCCACAAAAAGTGCGCCAGCCACTAGGGCAAGTACTTGCACAAAATGGCCTCAGGCAGCTTCGCATCACCGAAACTGAAAAAGAAAGATTTGTTACCTACTACATGAATGGACAAAAAGAAGAAATGTTTGCTGGCGAAACAAGAATAATCATTCCTTCTAAAGGGGTAAAGTCGTATGACCAAGCCCCAGAAATGAGCGCCTACGAAATAGCTGATGAGATGATTAAATACATATTGGCAGATAAGGCAGACGTTATTATTGCCAACATTTGTAACGGAGATATGGTTGGTCATACTGGGAATTTTGATGCATCAGTTAAAGCCTGTGAAATAGTTGACGAAGTTGTTGGGAAAATAGTTAGCACTGTTCTCCAAAAAAATGGTGTTATTCTCATCACGGCTGATCATGGAAATGTTGAAGAGCTCATTAATACAGAAACAGGCGCAGTAGATACTGAGCACTCTGCTTTTCCGGTTCCACTGATGATAATTGGCAACCAATTTGCTAACAATGGCACCTTGCTTCCAACGGGAATTTTAGCTGATGTAGCGCCAACAATGCTAAAAATTATGGGAATACATCCACCCGAAAGCATGACTGGCAGGGCGTTGCTTGTATAGAAATTTAAGTTGTTTTGATAGTCTTTGATCATCAAAGATCTAGTTGCAGATTCGCATCATATTCGGTTATCCTGTGTTTGCTTTGGGTAAGGTACGCCCGAACATAAAGGATATAAATATGGCAGTCACACTATACAAAAGACAAAGACAAATTGTTGACTTCATCGCCCAGTACTTACAAAAAAACGGATACGCTCCTACTTTAAGAGAAATTGCTGATTCATTGGGAGTCTCTTCGTTGGCTACAGTTCACGAGCATCTTCAAGCCCTTCAAAGAAAAAAGGTTATTAAAAGACATGAGGGTGCAGTTCGAGGCATTGAGCTGCTTGATCGCACCTTCGTTCGCATGTCTGATAACGTTGACCTACCGCTTCTTGGATTTATCGCTGCGGGTTCACCAATCGAGCCTCATACTGATCCCAACGCCACCTTTAAGGTCTCTCCCGAAATGATCAGTGGCAAAAAGCGCTCTTATGTTCTACAAGTCAAAGGAAAATCTATGATTGAAGATCATATTGATGAAGGTGACTACGTTGTCATAGAAGAAACTCAGAGTGTGAACGACGGCGATATCGTCGTTGCTCTTCTAGATAATGGACTTGCTACTCTAAAGCGTTTCTACCGCGAAATGACTAGAGTCAGACTCGAACCAGCTAACTCCACCATGAGTCCAATCTATGCCACCAATGTGCAGATTCAGGGACGAGTTGTCGGCCTGATTCGTAAATTTCGCTATTAACGAGACTCAATAAATTCTTGCTCTCGATAAGTTGCGGCATCGTTCACAAAACAACGAAGCAGAAATAAATAATCAGAAAGACGATTGAGATACTTTAAGTTGTTTGCAGAGACTTTTTGATCTTTCATTAATGTGATCAGACGTCGCTCCGATCTTCTGCAAACTGTTCGAGCTAAATCGCAATAAGCACCTAGTTTTGTGCCACCAGGTAATAAAAACTTAGTATGCCAATTATCAGAAAGAGATTCTTGAAGTGCGGTTGCTTCTTTTTCTAAAGCCTCGACAGCCGCTTCCCGCAACTTTGTCTTTGGTGATTGAGCAAGCTCAGCCCCTATGTAAAACAGGGTATCTTGAATAACATAAATAAATTTTTTGTGATCATCACGATCGACATCAAGATGGGTGGCGATAAGTCCAAGCCATGAGTTAAGCTCGTCTAAGGTACCAATGACTTCAAAAATTGGCGCATCTTTTGAAAGTCTAACGCCATTAATTAATCCTGAGGTTCCGGAGTCACCAGTCTTAGTCGAGATAGAAATGATTGGCTTTTTTTTCATACTTTGTAATTGTATCGTATACTAGGCATTCCTATGTACACCTCTCAACTTCTTGAAGAATCAAAAGAAATCTCTGATTTAACTGAGGAATGGTCAATTCTTCAGGCTAAAAGCCTAACTAAAACTGTTTTTCAAACTCAAGTTTTTCAATCCACGTGGTGGGAAACCCTCGGTCAGGGCAAAAGAATCTTAATAGCTATTCGCAATGAAGAAAATCAATTGGTGGCATTAGCTCCAACTTTCCTACACGATAATTCCGGTGTCTCGCAATTAAGCTTACTTGGTTGTGTGAACGTCTCAGATTATTTGGATGTTTTAGTCGTCGATGATGAAAATGAAAATGTAGAGTCAATTTATTCGAGTATTTTATCCGCAGTAGATCAAATTCCGTGGGATAAATTGTTTTGGTGTAGTCTGCCAGAAAAATCTGTCACCAGAGCTTACTTAAAAAAATTCTTTGCAGAAAAGGGGAGCTTAAATGAATCAATTCAAGATGCGGTTCCGGTGATTTATTTACCACAAACTTGGGAAGAATACCTAGTCTCTGTAGGCAGAAAACAACGTCACGAAATTCGTCGCAAAGAGAGAAAGCTCGGCGAAGTTCAGCATGAATATATCGTGCTAGAAAACCCCAGCGGCAGCGATGTCGAAGACTTTATCGAGCTTCATAAGCAGTCGTCTCATGAAAAAAATGAGTTTTGGGACGATAATCACCTCAGATTTTTTCGCAACCTCATACCCGCCTTAGCTAGCGACAACAGAGTCAAGCTTTTCTTTCTTAAAGTTGAGGGCGTCCGAGTGGCTAGCATGTTGGCTTTTGATGAGCCAGAATCGCTGGCGCTTTATAACTCAGGTTTTTCATCTGGGACACATGATGAGCTTAGTATTGGCTCGAATCTGATCGCCTACACAATTCGATATGCCATAGAGCAAAAAAAACAAACCTATGATTTCCTGAGGGGCGATGAAGCTTATAAATTTAGATTTGGGGCCATTCGCACCAATGTCTACGATATTGAAATAGCTAGGTCTTAGAACTTTTTTGCCAAGGAACAGAAGTAAGAAGAGGACCATAAACATCGTCCTCTGGAGCAATATTAAATAAATCCAGTTCTGATTGGGTGGGTGGTTTTGAAGAAAACGTAATCCGAGGAATATCTTCAACAACAACCAAAGGCTTGCGATCAGCACCTTCACCCATTTCAATATTCGCTGCCACGGCTAAGCCCTCAGCAATACTTTCTTTTGTCATCACCAACTTTCTTCCAAAAAGATCAGGCTCGCCAATTCTATCGAACAGAGCCTTAAAACCGCAGTAACTAACTGAGGTACCAATTATTCCCCATCTGAGCGGAGTAGTTTTGCTGTCTGTGATCACAATCCCAAGCTCTTTAACGCCATAGTGTTCTCTGAGCTTTTCCCAGTACCAGGCTGCTGAAGCATAAGGATCCTTCGGCCACAGCACATACATGTTTTCGGCATTAGATTCATCGATTCCGGCATTAACCGCTAGCGTGCCATTAGTGATTGTGAGCATCACATCGAATTTTGAAATATTAGCAGGTAGGAAACTATCAGCTTCTCTAGCAACCAAAGCGTGTTTTTCTTCTCTGGTTCCGGTTTTTTTCATTTCTACTGACCCTTCTGCCAATGCCACTGCTTTTGAGCTAATACAAAGAACGGATTTTTCTGGCAATGTGGGAATTACGGAAAAAATAATTTCAAGCAAATTTGAGTTTGGATGAAGAAGGGGCGTTTTGTAACTAGTTAGTTTCATAGTGAGGGCAATTTGTGGCTCATCTATTGTACAATAGGCTGCTTTGCAACAAATTCCATTTAAACTTCAAGCGCCTTTTTCACCAACGGGAGATCAGCCCGAAGCAATCGATTGTTTAGCCAAGGGTATGGCCGAAGGCAAAAAACACCAAGTCCTTCTTGGAGTTACTGGATCTGGAAAAACCTTCACTATGGCCAAAGTTATAGAGAAAATGCAAAAGCCAACTTTGATAATTGCTCACAACAAAACGCTCGCTGCTCAGCTTTACCAAGAATTTAGAGATTTTTTCCCAGAAAACGCGGTTAGTTACTTTGTCTCCTACTACGACTACTATCAGCCTGAAGCGTATATCCCTTCTACAGATACCTATATCGAGAAGGAGGCGACTATTAATGATGAGATTGATAAGCTTCGCTTGGCGACAACAACAAATCTACTGACTAGATCAGATGTTATTGTCGTCTCCTCAGTTTCTGCCATATATAACCTTGGTTCTCCGGTTGATTATGGCAAGCAGGTGCTTGAGCTCATCGAAGGACAACTCATTCAAAGAAAATCCTTGCTTTTGCACTTAGCTAACTTGCAGTATGTTCGCTCGGATATAGAGCTCAAGCGCGGTACATACAGAGTTCGCGGAGACACTATCCAGCTTTGGCCGGCTTACGAAAGTGTGGCTCTTAAAATTGAGTTTTTGGAAGAGACGATAGAATCAATTCGCTGGATTGACCCAATTTCTGGTGCGCCAACTACTCCAACAGCGACAACAGCCACTGTTGACTTTAGTCGAGATAAACAGGGAGGTCCTAGACGATTTATCGTTTATCCTGCTCGTCATTACTTAGCGGCAATCAAGGATCAAACAGATGCCATTAAGCAAATTGAAACCGATCTGAAAGAGCAAGTTTTGAATTTACAAAAAAATGAATTCACCCTTGAGGCATATCGCCTGCAACAAAAAGTTCAGTACGATTTAGACATGATTAAAGAGTTCGGATACACCAATGGTATAGAGAATTACTCACGTTACTTCGATGGTCGCAGACCTAACGATCCACCTTTTACACTCATCGATTACTTTCATGAAAATGCAAAATCACAAAAAGACGGCTCTTTCATGACTTTCGTCGATGAAAGTCATATGACCTTGCCACAAATTAAAGGCATGCACAGCGGCGATCGCGCCAGAAAAGAAACACTGATTAAGTATGGCTTCAGGCTGCCGAGTGCTCTAGACAATCGTCCTCTGACCTTTGATGAGTTCCTGGGTGTTTCTCAACAAAATCTATATGTCTCGGCAACGCCGTCCGTTCTTGAAACTTCGCTAGCTGAGGGCGCGATCGCAGAACAACTAGTCCGCCCAACTGGTCTCATCGATCCTTCAATTGAGCTTAGAACCAGCCAGAATCAAATTGAGGACCTCGTAATCGAGATTTTGATTCGCAAGAAACAAGGGGAAAGAGTCCTAGTGACTACTCTAACTAAAAAAATGGCTGAGGCGCTGACTGAGTATCTGAATAATGATCAGAAAATTTCAAAGCTTGTGAAGTCATTCGCAGAGAGAAATCTACAAGAGGACCCCGAAAAAACAATTGCAAACTATGAAACTGTCCCTTCTGATGCTCTTAAAATTGCCAAAATTCCAAGACATCTTTTTGTAGCCGCCGCCAGCTCAAACTCAAAAAAACTAGAAGGAAAGCCAATCGACTTTCCAAAAGTGGCCTATTTGCACTCCGATATTGAAACACTAGAAAGATCGCAAATTTTAGCTGATCTTAGACTTGGCACCTATGATGTTATCGTAGGCATCAACTTACTTCGCGAGGGTTTGGACCTACCCGAAGTTTCTTTAGTAGCTATCTTAGATGCTGACAAAGAGGGCTTCTTACGCTCTTCGACAGCGCTCATTCAGACAATGGGACGTGCGGCCCGGCATGAGCAGGGTAGAGTGATTCTATATGCAGACATGATGACTAAGTCGATGATCTTTGCCATTACAGAAACCGATCGCAGAAGAACTGTCCAACTTGCCTACAATTTAAAACACAATATCACTCCTGAATCTATACAAAAAGCTATTAAGCAGCCCATGATCTCACAAAAGAAAGTTAGAGACTCCGCTGCTGAAGAGCAAAAAAAATATGCCGAATCACATGTTGATATTGACAGCATGACTCCAAGAGATAAAACCAAGCTCGCAAAAAACTTACGTCGACAGATGCAGCAAGCAGTTAAGCTTATGGACTTCGAACACGCAGCTGAACTCCGCGATACTATTAAAACCCTAGAAACCCCGAAGCAGTAAGTGATATACTAGTTCCTCGTTTTTTTTAGAAAAACCCATGTCACCAATACCCGATAAAATTCAAATTACTGGCGCTCGCGAACACAATTTAAAAGATATTAATCTCTCGATTCCAAAAAATAAGTTAGTTGTTTTCACTGGCCTCTCTGGAAGTGGAAAAAGTTCCCTGGCCTTTGACACCCTTTATGCTGAAGGGCAGAGACGATATGTGGAAAGCCTCAGCTCTTACGCTCGTCAATTCCTGGGAATCATGCACAAGCCGGATGTGGATCATATTGAGGGTCTTTCTCCAGCCATTTCAATAGATCAAAAAACTACTTCCCACAATCCTCGCTCCACTGTCGGAACTATCACCGAAATATATGATTATTTTCGTTTGCTCTACGCACGTGTTGGCCATCCCTTTTGCCCAAATTGCGGCAAAGAAATTTCTTCGCAATCTCTCGATCAAATAGTTGAACACATTCTTGATGCAACGACCTCTCGTTACCAAAAAAATCAAGTTCGAATGTTAATTTTGGCGCCTGTAGTAAAAAACCGTAAAGGCGAATTTCAGGGCCTATTACAAAACTTGCAGTCACAGGGTTTTTCTCGTGTCAGAATTGACAATGAATTATTCGAGCTTTTTGAGGACATCACCCTCATCAAAACCAATAAGCATCGCATCTCAGCCGTGGTCGACCGTTTTGTTTTTTCTGAAAAACAAGCTAAATCTGAAAAAGAACTGGGAATATTTAAACAAAGAATTACTCAGGCGGTAGAAGTAGCCCTAAAAATTTCTGAGGGAGAAGTCCTTGTCAGTTTCATTTTAGACGACTCTTTTACATTTCCAGAAAAACCTAAAAACTTCGACGACATACTTTTTTCAGAACATAGATCTTGCAGCGACTGTGGCATTTCTTTTCGAGAAATTGAACCAAGATTGTTTTCATTTAACTCCCCAGAAGGGGCTTGTCCAACGTGCAACGGTCTGGGAAATTTGTTAAAAATAGATGTTGAAAAAATAATCGCCCCTTCTTTGACACTTAGTGAAGGTGCCATTATTCCATTCGCAAGAGTCTTAAGTAGTGACTCGTGGTGGTCAAGACTAATCCAAACCGTGGCCAAAGAAGCAGGTGTAGATTTTCGAAAGACTCACTTCGAAGACATGACTCCAGACATCCAAAAATTGCTTCTTTACGGCGATAAAAAAGTCTATGTTGTTGACGGCACGAATCGGTTTGGAAGTGAAACCAGCATCGAAGAAAAGTTTGAGGGATTTGTCACCAATCTTGAACGCCGATATGCAGAGACAGACTCTGAATTCATGAGAAAAGAAATCGGTCAGTTTATGCAAAAACAGCAATGCCCAGACTGTCTTGGGAAGCGACTCAAGGAGCAAGCCTTAGGAGTAAAAATTTCTGGACTCAATATCGCAGAATTAACCGCTCTCCCCATCGAAGATGCAATAAATTGGGTTGAATCAATAAAAGAAAAAGGAATTTTATCTGATCAAGAACTTCTGATTGCTGACTCAATCGTTAAAGAAATAATTTCGAGGTTAGAATTTCTCAACGCGGTTGGCCTAAACTACCTGACCCTGAATCGCGAAGCCTCAACTCTCGCGGGCGGTGAAGCTCAGCGCATTAGATTGGCTTCTCAAATCGGCACGGGTCTGACGGGGGTTCTTTATATTCTCGATGAACCAACAATTGGACTTCATCAGCGCGATAACCACCGCCTTATTGAAACTCTCAAAAATCTTCAGTCTAAGGGAAATACAGTTGTTGTCGTTGAACATGATAGAGATGTCATGCTTGCCGCAGACTATCTTGTTGATTTCGGGCCTGGAGCTGGTGAAGCAGGCGGAAATATCATCGCAGAGGGAACTCCGGAAGAAGTGATCAATAACCCAAAATCAGTGACTGGGTCATATTTAGCTCGCAAAAAAGATGTTGTTAGAAAAAGAAATCTGCCAACTAGGACGATTGTTTCGGACGATGAGGTTTTTACTAAATCTAAAATAAGTCTCTTAGGTGCCACCCAACACAATTTGAAATCAGTTGATGCTGAATTTCCTCTTAATACTCTGACTTGCATCACTGGTGTCTCGGGATCGGGAAAATCGACGCTTCTTCATGACATACTATATGCCCAGCTGATGCTGCACTTAGGTTTAAAATATCCCTCAAAACCTGGACTAATAGATAGAGCAATGATTCCAAACGAAGTGAAAAGAGTCACACTTATCGACCAAAGTCCCATTGGGAAAACTCCTCGATCAAATCCAGCTACATACACCAAAGCATTTGATATTATCAGAAAAATATTTACGGCTACTAAAGAAGCGCGGATTCGTGGCTTTAATGCTGGCCGCTTTAGCTTTAATGTCAAAGGTGGGCGTTGCGAAACTTGTCGTGGTGACGGCCAAATCAAAATTGAGATGCAATTTCTCCCAGATGTCTACGTCACTTGTGATGTTTGTCATGGAAAAAGATATAACGAGGAGACTCTCGCCGCCACATACAAGGGGAAGTCTATTTCTGATGTCCTTGATCTTAGCATTGAAGAAGCTTCTGTATTTTTCAAATCACATGGTGGAATTGCGCAAAAATTGCAAACCCTTTGTGATGTTGGCCTTGGATACTTACGATTGGGGCAACCAGCACCGACACTTTCGGGCGGTGAAGCCCAGAGGGTAAAGCTGGCAAAAGAGCTTTCTACAAAAAGCACTCAGCATATCGTTTATCTTCTAGATGAACCTACTACGGGCTTACACTTTGCAGATGTGCAAAAGCTTCTTCAGGTTTTAACAAAACTCGTGGAACAAAAAAATACTGTCATTGTCATCGAACACAATCTTGATGTAATTAAAAACGCAGACTGGATTCTTGATCTAGGTCCTGAGGGTGGAGATCAGGGAGGAAACATTGTTGCTACAGGCACTCCAGAACAAATAGCAGAAAACAGCAATTCTCATACTGGAGCCTATTTGAAAGTTGAACTCGCCCAGACTAAAAAGAGTTAGTACAATAACCTCAGTGTTAAACAAACTTCACAAACTTCTCTTCGCCTTACTCCTACTCTTATCTTTCAAAACTGCGACAGCTGCTGAGACACCTTTCTCCACCTCTCTTCATACCACATACTCCGTGTCAAAATCTGGAGTCACTAAAGTAGAGCGCGAATTTAAAATCACAAACTTAACAGCAACTCAATACATTACCGAATACTCACTCAAATCACACCTGAGCACAATCAATAACATTTCTGCAAAAAGCAATAATAAAGACGTTCCTACCAACATAATAGATGATGGTTTAAGCAAGAATATCACTTTAAAATTTGACGACGAAGTAGTTGGAGAAGGAAAAGTCAGAGCTTTCACTCTTTCATACGAAACTAATGACTTGACCTCAGTCGTTGGTCAGGTGCTCGAGCTACACGTTCCAAAACTAGCTGATAGTGAAACTTATACCAATAGAAGCGTGACCATAAAAACACCTCTATCTTACGGAAAAGCAACGCGGATCAACCCAGAACCAGAAACAACTATTTACAGCGATAGCGAGGTAATTACTTCCTTTCCAGACCTGAAGGGAAGCGGCATAACAGCCCTCTTTGGTTCTACTCAAGTATTTACAAGTACGCTCAGATATCATCTTGAAAACTCGAGCAGTTCTATCGGCATTGCCCAAATTGCCTTACCTCCAGACACTACACATCAGAAGATGTATTATCAGGTCCTCGAGCCAACTCCTGAAGAGGTTAAGGTAGACCCAGATGGAAACTGGATTGCCACCTACGAACTTCAGCCCAACACAGCTCTGACAATCTACTTAACCATGGACACTCTTTTAAGCCTTGAAGAAATAAAAGATGTTCCCCAGCCAGCCGTACTTAGCTCACATACAAAAAATCAGAAATACTGGGAAACTGGCAATTCAAATATCCTCGATATCGTCTCCGAAAAGAATACCGTCGAAGAACTTTATCAATACGTTGTAAAAACACTGAGCTACTCAGAGGCTGAACTAGATAACATTCCACCAAGAAAAGGTGCCGTAGAAGCCTTATCAACTCCAGCTGAGTCAGTTTGCCAAGAATTCACAGACCTCTTCATAACTTTGGCCAGAGCGAAGGGTGTTCCCGCAAGAAGATTAACAGGATTTGCCTATAGCCAAGACAGCGAGCTTAGACCGCTGAGTTTGCAAACCGATATTCTTCATGCCTGGCCAGAATACTACGATCAAGAACGGCAGCGTTGGCGCTCAGTTGATCCGACTTGGGAAAACACGACTGGGGGAGTTGATTACTTCAACAATTTTGATCTTAATCACATCGTTTTTGCAATTAATGGCGAATCAAGTACTACTCCATATGCAGCTGGATCGTATAAACCTGAAGATTTTGAAACAAAAGATGTTGAGGTTTCGTCTGGAACCACCTTTCCAGCTCTAATTCCAAACCTAACCGCAGATCTCATTCCTCAAAAATTATTTAACGTCACCATCCCAGGCTCATATTTGGCAAGAATAGTAAATAATACCGGCGCTGCCTGGTATTCTTTGAAAACTGACATCGGCATCGACGATAGTGTCACCATTTTGAACAAAGATGCAACAAACATTCCTGTGATCCTGCCTTATCAATCTCTAGATATTCCCATCTTTTTTATCAATAATAAGTTAGAATTGCCACAAGACCGCACTGTTCAAATCAGGCTTTCAATCCTTAACCATGAAGAAAAAACAGATCAAAACTTTAGCATTAAAAGTGGACCAAAAGGTGTCCAGCTCCTCGATAAGACTATCGTCGCAATTGGGCTGGTGGCCGGTTTCACCATCATTACCCTCATCGCCGGGAGTTTATTGGTTTTCAGACGACGCAGGTAAGGTTCTCTACGTTGGTAAAGCCATAGATCTCAAAAAAAGAGTCACTTCATACACCAGAACAAAAAAACTCTCTGAGAGAATTTTTCGCATGGTCGAGACGGCGTCTAGACTTCAATTCAGAGAACTTGGAAGCGAGCTCGAAGCATTACTCACGGAAGCTGAGCTAATCGGCACGTACCAACCACCTTTTAACGTCTTACTCAAAGACGACAAAAGTCCAATTTATATCCACATCACGAATGAAGAATTTCCTCAGGTCAAAACAGTCAGAAAACAGCAAGTAATTCGAGAAAAACTCAAAGGAACAGTTCTTGGTCCATATCAAAGTAGCTACAGAATCAAAGAGGTTCTGCTCATCGCTCGCAGGATCTTTCGCTGGTGCTCAGATCCCCAATCAAGAAAAAAAAGCAAAGCTTGTTTTTACTTTCACATAGGTCAGTGCTCCGGAGCTTGCGCTGGGAACGTATCTGCGGCAGAGTATCAAACTCTGATAGATTCACTAATCTTGTTTTTGCGTGGAAAAACAACGCTTGTGACAAAAAACCTAGAGTCAGAACTGGAGAAAGTAATTGAAAACGAAAACTTCGAGAGGGCGGCAATTATTCGAGATCAGTTGGCAATAATCAGAGACGTAACTAGCAAAAAATATCGAATGAAGCCCAATCTTCAATTGCTGCCACAGCTATCTGCAAAAAAGACCGATGATGGCTTGGTTTTTCTCTCAAAAATACTCAAGGACTACATTGCGGCCCCGCTCTCACATAAGCTTGAAAAAATTGAAGGTTATGATGTGAGCAATCTAAGCGGCACAAATGCAGCGGTAGCAATGGTTAGTTTCACCAATGGTGAACCAGATAAAACAGATTATCGTATTTTTAACATCAGAGGCCTTAAGACACCAAACGACTATAAAATGCTTCAAGAAGCACTTCAAAGACGCCAGAATCACCCAGAGTGGGGGAAACCAAGTCTGATAGTAATAGATGGAGGCAAAGGACAACTCAGAGCTGCTATGAAAGTCTGGTTTTGGAGAACGCCTATTATTAGTATTGCCAAGAGACCGGATAGAATTATCATTCCAGCCATAGAGTTTCACCAAAAAGAAACTGGAAAACCATATGATTTAGAAAATCTTGAGTATCACGTTCTAAAACTTCCAGAACAGCACCCAGCGCTTCGCCTTATAACTCAAGTTCGAGATGAATCCCATCGCTTCTCAAAAAAACAGCACATTAAGCTCAGAGCGAGGGCGCTTGTCTCAGAGCAGACAATAATCGTATAATAAACACATGCTTCGACCCTTCGTCATCACCTTGGTCACTCTTTTCGTCTTGAGTTGGCTTCTGCCAGCAGTGAGTTTTTTAAATATTTCTACCCTAATTGTCACTAGCATCGTCTTGACCATTCTGAACGGCGCAATCAAACCAATTTTAAAAGTTCTTTTACTACCAATTAACTTAATCACCTTTGGTCTGTTCTCTATGGTTTTAAATGCGGGAATGATCTGGGTCGCCACTCTCTTAGTTCCTGGATTCCATGTAGACCCAATCGTAGTCCTCGGAATCACCACTAATCAATTTGTTTCACTCCTGCTAGTCTCGGCAGGAATTAGCGTTATAAACTCACTTGCGAAAAAACTATTGTGAGGGTGAAGTATAATATACCCATGAAATTTCGCTTATTTTCTATTCTAGCCAGCTATATCTTTTTCGTGGCTATTGGCCTGGGCATTGCCCATGCTCAAAGTCCCTCGCTCCAAGCCGAGATTGTCCTAAATCCTGATAGCGCCACAGGTTCAGCTGAAGGCACTCCCGCCGCCTCTCTCGCGTCACCCTCAGCCGCAGTTATCGAAAAAGTTCAAGAGAAAAAAGATCAAGATATCACTGACCCAAGCGGTAAACAAAAAAGCATGCTGGCTCAATTTCTTGACGATAATCCACCCCAACCTCTAGCCTGGAATAACTTCATGCAACACGGAATTCGCTACGCGGTCAGCAACGGCGTTGGCGCCAACACCATTGTCTTGATTCTTTTGTTTCCTCTGATTGCTTCGCTCATTGCCGGCTCCAGACATATCATCGGCCTCCGCGGCTTCGGTATTTACACACCAGCTGTTCTATCTGTTGCGCTTGTATCAACCGGCCTTTTCGAGGGTCTAATTATTTTTGGCGCCATTGCCACCACCGCGGTAATCGCTAATCACTTTATCAGTCGTCTAAAGCTCTCTTACCTACCACGAACTGGTTTGTTGCTTTCAATCATTTCACTGGTAATTTTCGGCGTCTTGGTTCTATCCCCAGCGCTAAATGTAGTCTCTCTTCTAACTGTCAATATTTTCCCAATTCTAATTCTCGTTCTTCTAAGCGAGAATTTCCTTGATGCCCAATCAAAGACCAAGCAGTCTGACGCCATTGCGGTGACAGCGGAAACTCTTGGATTAGCATTTATCTCTGGTCTAATTCTGCAGTGGGAACCAGTCCAAAAATTCGTCCTATTAGAACCTGAATTATTCGTCATCGGCATCATGTCACTTAACATAATCATTGGAAAGTTTGTTGGCCTACGCATCTCGGAGCGCCTTAGATTTCATTCGATCATCGAGGAAGAAGAGTAGCTCTACTCTGGATCATCAATATGGCAGTCAAGCCCTCACACATACTCGGGATGAACGCTCGGTATTACTACACCAAGTTAAATCCTGCCTCAGCAAAAGCCTACGGTTTTTCTAAAATCAAAACTAAAGAACTCCTATCCAAGCACGATATTCCGACGGCGACTGTTTATCACACATTTAGCTCAAGAGAAGATATGGAAACTATAGAGTGGGAAAATATTCCTGCTCCCTTTGTCATCAAACCTGCGAGTGGTAGTGCTGGCAAAGGAATTTTGATCATAAAGAAACGGGACGCAAATAAAAATGTCTGGATAGACCATGACGGCGACCCGCTTGAAAAAACAGATCTGCTTCTGCATGTCGGTAATATCTTGGACGGGGAGTTTAGCACCTGGGGATCAAAACATCAGGCAATTGTCGAAGAAATGATCACTGCCCATCCAACTCTTTCCAAACTCTCATACAACGGGACCCCAGACATTAGGGTTGTAATTTTTAACTCCGTACCCGTTATGGCGATGGCCAGAATTCCAACAAAGGAGTCTGACGGCCGGGCTAATCTAGACAAGGGAGCTATTGGCCTTGGGATTGATATTGCCACTGGCATCACTACTTATGGAATCTACGGCAAGGGCCATCCCATTTCACACTTTCCTGACAGCAAGAAAAAGGTTAATGGCATTCGCATTCCATACTGGAATAAGGCGTTGGAAATAACTGTCAAAGCTGCAAATGCCGCTGGCTTTAACTTCATGGGAGCAGACGTATTTATTCATGGGGAAAAAGGACCAATGATCGTAGAGCTCAATGGTTTTCCCGGTCTTTCAATTCAACTGGCCAACAGAACCGGACTCAAGAAGCGCTTAGAAAGAGTCGAGGGTATTGAAGTTCGCAATGCAGAGCATGGTGTTAAGATTGGCCAAGCCTTGTTTGCAGAAAGTTTTGCCGATGAGATTATTGCCAAAGAGGGCCTAAAAATAATTCAGACGCGAGAACATATTGACGTTCTTGATGAAAATGGAAATCATCATGATATTTTGGCCTTTGTTGATACTAAGCGTTTCCGATCGGCAATAAGTCAGGAACTGGCTGAAGATTTGGGGCTATTAGACTATGACGATTTACTCTGGCAACAACAGGAGGTTGTCGAAGGAAAGCTTCCAGTAGTAGAAGTAACAATGCAAATTAAAGATAAAAAGATAACTACCGCCATGCTTGTTACAAAAAGACTTAACAAGGGCAGACATAGAGTCGAACTTGGGAGAAAAGACCTAGAAGGATTTTTGGTTGGTACGGATAATGAATAATGAAATTTCTTTCACAACTCATACCAGTCAATCTTCAGGAAGAAAAACAAAAGTTTTTTGCTGACAATACCTATAATCCACAGTTTGAATACGTGGAGCCAGTTCCAGAGCACAAACTTACTAAGTATCCAAAGCCAGCTTCCGAGTTGCTTGCTATGGCAGAGAGAATTGTCAGCGAACACGCTACAGAAGCTCTTGATGAACGCGTCAGCAATTCAGACAAGATCCTCACTAATTCTGAGGTGACAACTAGAGCTATGAAATTTCTAGAAATTCATAACTTGAACAAAAAAATCAAAATAAAATGGTCTACTTCATTCATTACTAGAGCTACAATGAACGAAGAGTTCTTGAAACTAAAAACGGATGCCATTTTTACCGAAAAAGATACGGCTAGCATGATGTTTCATGAGATTGGCACCCACGCTCTTCGAAGATTGAATTATGAGCAGCAATCATGGTTTCTCAAAAGAAAAAAATATGGGTTCTCAGACTATCTCGAGACGGAGGAGGGCATAGCCGTTCTTCATGGCTTGCTAGCTATGCCAAGTAAATCACTGTTCAGTACCGCCGTGAGATTTTTGGCTGTAGAAAAAGGCCTAACAATGAGTTTTGCAGAGCTTTGGCAGTACCTTGCCCCCTATTTCCCAGATCCAGAAAGAAGGTGGACCGCGGTAATTAGGCAAAAAAGAGGCGTCAGCGATACTAGAAACCCCAGTCTTTTTATGAAGGATGCCTTATATTTTTCAGGAAGCGTCAAAATGGCTAAATGGCTAAAAGAGAACGATTACGACTTGTCAGGTTTGTATTTTGGGAAGATAGCTGCTGAAGATGTGGGCAGAGCCAAAGAACTTAGCCCTGGATTCATGCCTAAGTTGCCAATTTTCTACTTAGCTGACAAAGAAAAATATATCTCAGACATTAATGAAATAATTGTAAAAAACTTTTTGTAATAAATGTCGAATATTATATTTACACCCTTATTCAGGCCTGAAAAGATTTTGTGGTCTTATCCAGATCCAGACCCAGCTACTATTATTGACAGGGTCCAATCAAAAAGTGGACGAAAATTTCTCAGGTCATTAGAAGATATTAAGACACAACATGAATTGTCAGTTGAGATAGGCCCGTGTTCCGAAGAAGACTTTCTAAAATGGCAAGAGCTTTATCTAGAGATGGTAGATAGAAAAAACTTTGACAAATTGGCTAACCTGGAATGGTATAGATCAAAATTTCTAGAGAAGAAAAGGGTCTACAAATTATTTGTTTCTAAGCACGAACAGCTTCTCGGTGGAAAGATTATCACAGTATCAGAAGACCAAATCGTTAGATCTGCATTTAAAACTTCTGCTCCTTACTCTTTCGGCAAGGGTGGTCATGCCTCTCTAGGACTAATACTTGATTATTATTTTCTTGATCACTTTATCAAAAGAGGTTACAAAACAATAACGGGCGGATCATCTAGGAATCTATTCGGCATAGTGAATTCTGTCGGATACCTTTGCTACAAACTCAGACTGGGATATAAACCCGAAGTTGAAATCAACAGGGTAAACTTTTTTAATGACTATAACAATTTAGAAGATAAACCCTTCCTATCTTATCTATGCGAAAACAAATTAGATGGCCTTTCTCCCGAGCTTCACAGTTACAAAATAGATGAAATCAACGAAAACATTGGCTCTGAGCTTAAAAGACTTGCAACATTCAAAGAATTACATGCTTCATAACAAAAAAATTGCCCTCGGTATGAGTGGCGGAGTAGACTCTTCGCTCTCGGCTCACCTACTAGTAGAGCAAGGCTATGATGTGACCGGCATCTACTTAGAATGCTGGAGAGCACCCGGATGCCGCACTGATGAAGACAGAGCGGATGCATTAAAAGTTGCCTTGTCTCTGAATATTCCATTTCAAGTTTTAGACTTTAAAAATACCTATCGAGACTCAGTTGTTCAAGCATTCTTTGATGACTACAAAGCTGGGAAAACTCCAAATCCTGACATTGCTTGTAATAAAGAAATCAAGTTTGGCCTTTTTTATGACTGGGCCATGAAAAATGATTTTGATGCAATTGCCACCGGCCACTATACCAAGATTACTGATGGCCAACTTGTAATACCTGCAGATAGGCACAAAGACCAAACTTATTTTCTCTACCAAATCAATGATAATCAACTAAAACATGTTATTTTCCCACTAGAAAATATGACTAAAACAGAGGTGAGAAAAGAAGCAGAAAAACGCTCTCTTCATGTCAAAGACAAAAAAGATTCCGTTGGCATTTGTTTCATCGGCGATATCGACGTTCATTCTTTTCTGAAAGACGAACTTGGGGAAAATCCAGGGCCAGTGGTTGATCTATCAGGTAATACCATTGGCAAACACAATGGCCTTTGGTTCTATACGATTGGTCAGAGACATGGTTTTGAGATCGACAAAAGAACCCTAATAACTACTGAAAATGGAGAAATTGAGCGTCAAAACTTCCCGCCTTTCTATGTCATAGCAAAGAAACAAAAAGAAAATCAGCTAGTGGTCGGGTTCGGCACTGAAACAGAACAAAGCCAATTTTCTATCCGAGATATTCACTGGATTAGCAGAAATCAACCTGGGGACCTGAACAATCTACTTGTTCGAA
Organism: uncultured Pseudomonadales bacterium; assembly: GCA_964586055.1. GTDB lineage: Bacteria > Patescibacteriota > Microgenomatia > UBA1400 > PJMF01 > UM-FILTER-42-14. The sequence goes on from CAZPFX010000009.1 coordinate 31,438, forward strand.
TTCGCCACACTGGAGAACTTCTTCCAAGCGTTCTGCAAAAAAATAATGTCAAATTGGACGAGCCAATCAGAGGCATTGCGCCTGGACAATCAGCTGTTTTTTATCAAAAGCAAGGCGAAGAGACCGTTTGTCTCGGCGGCGCTATCATCGACGAGGTTGTGTTTGACTCATAGGTTCAGGCCGTGTTATGATACCGCTTCTCGAGAGATTAGTCCCTTTGTTGGGATACTTATCTTCAGAAAATAAAAGAGTAGTCAACAAGCTTAGCAATAAGCTTGTACTCAGCACGTTAACATCATAAGAATAGATAGACAATTTTAATAATACTGAAACAAACATGGTGGTAGAACACTGCAACTTTTTATAGTTGACCGGATTCTACTGCACATGAATTTGTACAGTTACGATCCGCAATTCTATAAATAAATCTAAAACACGCTTGTTTTATTGAGAGTTTGATCCTGGCTCAGGATGAACGCTGGCGGTGTGCCTTAGGCATGCA
>CAZPFX010000010.1:0-30906 GCA_964586055.1 uncultured Pseudomonadales bacterium
TTGTCCGTGAGAGAACTTGCACCTCCCTGAACTTCAAACCTTTCATTAAGGTTTTCATCGTTTTCCAGAGCATTAATTTGATCTTTAGTAAGGAAGCTGCTACTTAAAACGTTAGATATATCTTCAGCTTCATAGCCAACTGGATAAACCAGATACATATTTACTTCGACTTTATCAGCGTTGCCAGAGTCTTTATTTTGAGCTGTCACGAAAAATTCACTAGTAAATGTCTGATTTGCTGAATCAATACCAGTGCTTGCTTCAACTGAATTAAAAAGGTTTGCTAAAAGATCTCCTCCAAGCTCGGTGTTGAAGATTGGTTTTGGATAAATTTTACTTAGGGCACTCGGATCCAAGATAGTAAAAACATCATCAATTTTGTCATCATCAACACAGCTTAGTTGTCCGTCACTTAGTTTTTGTTGGGCGTTTATCATATCAGTTAGAGCCTTCACTAGCTCGTCGTTACAAGCTTGGCTTCCAATTCCATTTGGAGCCAATCCATCCAGGCAATAAACTGCGCTATCTTTTGTTTGGCTCTGGATGTGATCGAACGTATTGACAAAATTGACTCTTCTTTCCACTTCATTTTCGAGTCGGATTTCCTGTTGTTTTTTTGTAGTGAGAGAGTCACGAGTAAGCATGGCGCCGTCAGAAAAGCCTGGGTATGCAGAGGATTTGTTGTTTAAAGTATCCAGAGGCTTATTTGTAATGACGTCTGGGATTTTAAAAGCAAAAGCAAGTACTTCGTCCCTTGGATTATTCTGATGAGCAAAGAAATTAAACAAAGTATTTCTCTCTTTTAGATTTGAGATGCTTATCAAGATGAATGCTAATCTATAGCTCTTGTTGATAGAGAGAGGGATTTGAGAGAGGCTACTCAGCAACTCTTGGCTTTCTTTATTTGCAGACCTTGCCTCTAATGTAATGACTTTACAGGTTTCAAGAGGATTCTTTCTATTTGCCTTTTCATGATATTTAGAAAGTAGGGATTGGATTGTTTGTGAAGTATTTCCGACGGTCTCGAAATATAATGAGCAAGTGTTGGGATCTTTTAGTTTTTGACACATCAGATCTTGAGCCAGTAAATTTTTTACTCCCTCGGTGCACTTCTGTTCGTCGGTTAGCAGCGACTCTATCGGAGCAGATCCTAGTTCACTGTGTGAGTAGTCGGCGCCAGAATTTTCTTGATAAGACCAATATTCTTCAAAATCTGCCTTGAGTTTTCCCTTGCGGTCAGTATCTCTGAAGATAGGATTTTGACCATCGATCATGTCGATCATAAAGATTGGATTTAGATCAAATCTATCCTCTCCGAAAAATTCAGATATTTGACCACTGAGTGAGGGGGATATTTCTCTTGTTGGCATGGCGCAGTAGGCTTCATAGCCCTGTTCAACTAAGTCTCTTCGAATTGTTTCAGTGGTCCTGTTTTCTTTTGGAGCAAGGCCTTCAAGAGGGGTAATGTAAAAATTGCTTACGGGAGTATTCCCGTCACCCCCTGGGTTCGGATAATTACCTCCTGTAGTACTTCCACATCCTTGTCCTCCGGGAGCAGTTATTGGTTGCATTGTTGAAACTGTGCTCGGAGGGGAGGAGCCGCAGGCAGCAAAAAAGTTAGCAAAGTTGGATTTTGGTTGTTGATTCCTGTCAACTATTCCAAATGGAGTCACCATGCCATCACTCCAGGCGAACCAAAAAGTTGGATCTCCGTACGAATTTTGAAAAACACCGTCTAAATACCTGTTTAATTGGTCAGACACAGTTGTCTCAATTCCAATTTCGGTTATCCACAAGCCTTTTCCTCGCGAAAGGGCCCTATATTGGTTCATTAAATCTCCCATATCACCTGTCATTCCAGCTGGGAAGCCGTTTACTGATTTTGCATACGGGTGAACTCCGACAGCTGAGAGAAGGCTAATTGAGTTTGGAGACATAGATGAAAAAGTCTCTGAGAGGTATTGTGGGTGGCCCGAGGCTAGGCCTCCGATTACAGTAGTTTTTCCGCCTAGGGTTGGTAAAACGCTATCTAATATATTTGCAAATTGCTGAGGAGACAGGTTCCCGCCCTGTGGGATATCTGGCTCATTCCATATTTCATAAGCATCAATTAGACTTCCCAATTCTCCGTTGATGTACGCGGTTCTTTCTGCAAACCCTTCAAGATCGTTGAAGGCGCCTGGGTAGGTCATATAGTCCAAGATGACTAAGGTTTTGATTCCAGCATTTTTGTATTCAGACAATACGCCTCGGTATACGTCGACTGATTCTTGAGCGGGACTGTTTTTGGTGCAGTCTTTATACTCAATTCTTACCCAATCTACTCCTGGAAGAGAGTCAGAAGATGGATATCCAGCACCATTAGTGGGATCAATGTTAATTCCACAGCTAGCTGCAAGGGCGCGTTTTGGAAAAAATACAGAAATTACTTCAGCCAAAAAAAATACAATAACTAGTGAAAAAATCCGGTGTTTCACAATCTCATTATAGCCTAGGAAGTCCTACTCATCAGAGCCGCCTGCTTTATCAGAAACAGGGAAGCAAGCTCTGTGGTTTTTACTTTATAAGTAATGTTATTCGTTAATTCCGAGTCCTTGGGAATCAGGAATATATGTATTATTCGGCTTATCAGACCTCGGAATTTTGAATTCGGTCACAGAAGTTATGCCGGTGAAGCTTGCGATGAGATTTAGAATAATGAAGGCGGAGAGAGAAACCACGATACCCACAACAGCATAAGTGATGGTTTTTCTGGCATCTTCAACATTTTTAGAATTACTTCCAGCTAACATCCACTTAAAAGAGGCGACGATAAACATTACAAAAGCCGCCAAGCCAATGATGGAGATGATCACGGTAAAAGCATTGGCGATCAGGCACTCAAGGCCTTGGAGAGTCGCCACCTCATTGTATACACAAGCCTCTCCCCATTCCTGAGTTTGTGCCATAACGGGTGTGGTACTAAGTGCTAGTGCGGATAAAGCAGATAAAAAGATAGAAACTCTAGATTGCGACATAGAGTACTAGTATACCCGAAGCTGATAGATTGCGAAATTAGACACCGCTAATTGGTTTGACGTTTTCCAGAAGAGCGTCGAAAGACTCAAAACCAAGGAAGCGAATAACTAAAAGGAAGATGGCCCAGCTTGCGGCAATTATAACTAAGCCTATTATGGCGTGTAGTATTTTACCTCTGGCATCAGTGATTTTACCTTGGTCGCCACCAGAGCTAAGCCAGGAAAAGGCAGCGGTGATGAGCTGCAGTAGTGTAATCAAAGCTGCGATGAGCATGATAATGGTCAGAACAGAAGTGATCAGCCCACCCAGAGTGAGGGCATATCCCTTATAAATGATGACTTGTCCGAATGCGTTTGAACTCATAGTGCTTGTTCCTGAATTAGTTGCTGTAGTAGAAAGATACAGCGTATTACCGTCTTGTACAACGCCCACTGTTCCTGAGTTTAGTCCGGAGGTGCTACCACTAGCTTGAGCCGTGGATATTATCACGAAGAAACTCAATATAGCTAATGATACTATTTGTAGTCTTTTGATCATGTTAGGTATTATATCTTGAAGTTAGAAAAAGAAAAGACCTATAACAAAAAACCCCTCCGGGAAGGAGGGGTTTAAAAATTCAGAGTATAGATTACGGCGCGCTTGATACTCCTTCTGCTCCAATCGATTTAAGATTGCTGAACAATTCAGTGTAGTTGCTGAAACCAAGGAAGTTAATTACGATCAAAAAGACTGCCCATGCAGCAGCGAGGATGATTAATCCAACCACAGCAGCGGTAATCTTATTTCTTGCTTCTTCTGTTTTGCCAGAATCACCACCAGAGGTAACCCATTGAATACCACCCCAGATCATGTAGATCAAAATCATTAAGGCAGCAATAAGCATTACAAAAGTGAGAACAGAGCTAATCAAAGTACCAAAGGTATCAGCAAAGCCTTTGCCGGTGTTGACCGTGCCAGAGAGTTCTCCTTTGACAGTGCCGTTTCCTGCAAACGCAACTCCTGTCAAAAAAAGAGAGGTGCTAACTAGTGAAGCCTTAGCGGCCAAAGTTGTGAGGGTATTTTTCATATTTATTCCTTTATAAGATTATTTTGTTAACGTTCACCACCTACTACTGACGTGTCAACTCCACTACTAACATTAGTTGCTCCAATCGACTTAAGATTGCTGAACAACTCAGTGTAGTTGCTGAAGCCGAGGAAGTTAATAACTATTAAAAAGACTGCCCATGCAGCAGCGAGGATGATTAATCCAACAACAGCGGCGGTAATCTTATTTCTAGCTTCTTCTGTTTTGCCAGAATCACCACCAGAGGTAACCCATTGAATTCCACCCCAGATCATGTAGATCAAGATCATGAGTGCGGCGATAAGCATTACAAAAGTGAGAACAGAGCTAATTAAAGTTCCGAAAGTATCAGCAAAGCCTTTGCCAGTGTTGACGGTACCAGCAAGACCTGCTCCGACATTTCCATTTGCTGCAAACGCAACTCCTGTCAAAAAAAGAGAGGTGCTAACTAATGAGGCCTTGGCGGCCAGAGTTGTGAGGGTATTTTTCATATTACAAATTATTGTAGCATATTTAGGCTAATACAAGATACATTAACCGAAATTAAACGTTAGGACCTCGATTCCTAAAAATGCTTGCAAGAGTGAGAAAATGGCTACGACAGAGGCCAAGACAATGATTCCAATAACAGATTGAGTGATTCTAGCTCGAGAGGACTCGAGTTTTCCTGTGTCTCCACCAGAGGTGATCCACTCCATGGCGGCCCAGATGAGATTGACGAGAACCATTAGAGCGGCGATGGTCATAGCGATGGTGAGGACTCTGCCGACCATTACTCCGAGACCAACTTGGGCGTAATCAATTCCAGGAATATTGTTTCGGCCTGGAAGTTTTTGATTATTAGCTTCAAGAAACAAATTTAAATCTGCTTGAGCATGGATTGATTGTAGGATATTCTTCATAATTAGTTAAAAGTCAGGTTGAACGCCTTCGTAGTCTACAGGCTGCCCAGGCACTGTTACAGGGGGTGTGTATTCTTGAAATTGCTCGGTTGCAGATGGGAACTGAAGCATCAAGATTCTAAAGTCAGTGCCAAAGAGTAACTTACTGACATAAGCAATAATCGTGAATGAGCTGACAAGTATAAATAGACCAATTGCCGACTGAGTTAGACGATTTCTCGCGCTTTCGATTTTGCCACTGTCGCCTCCGGCAGTGATCCACTCAATGGCACCTTGTATAAATAAAACAATCACAGCTAAGGCGCCGATGGTGATGGCTGATCTCCAGAGAACGATAAAGTATCCAGTGAATATTGAGCCATTATTGGCATTTTCTGCGCTATTACCAAGATCACCGATGACGGGGTTCTTTATCTGGGCAAAGGCTACCGTGGCTGAGAGAAAAAAAATGGCTAGGAAAGTAAGAATTTTTTTCATGGAGTTGGAACTAGGTCTTTAAGCATTTCTGCTGGATTGAGAATATCTATACCAACGACAGTGCTGATAATACCAATAATACCGTAAGCAGCAACGATAATCACCAGGCCAATAGCTGACTGAACCATGCGATTCCTAGCTGTTTCAATTTTGCCACTTTCGCCGCCTGCAGTAATCCAGCCTAGGGCTCCAATGAGGAAATTGACAATAAAAAATATTGAACCGAGAACAGTCAAGATTCCGAGCAAGTTAGAGAAGAAGACTTCAAGATTTGTAAAGGCGCCATCGGCGACGTCAGAACCAGTGGTGTACACAGTATCTACCGGCGCTTTAAATCCTCCGAATTGTGCTAGTTGTGTAGGAAATTGCATAATTTATAAGTAGTATACATTGTTGGCTACGGCGAGGCTACAGTGCTCTCGAGAGCGCCAATAAGCTGGGGATTAAGAATGTAACCAGCATCGCCAAAGAAGATCTGGCCTAAGGCGCCCGCAAGTAAAAATGCAGTAACTATAAGACTTAGTCCAATCGCCGACATAGTAAGTTTTTCCTTTACTGCTTCGGCGCCGTCTGTTCCGCCCGGTTTCGTGATATAGATGAAGGCTGCAGAAATAACATTAAACATCACCCAGATACCAGCGATGATGGAGCCGAACTGAAGTATGCGAGAGAGGAAGAGGATGAGGCCGATGCCAGCAACAGTATTTCCTTCGCTCGTTTTGGCAATAAAGTTTAATTTTTGTATAGAAGTTGGAGGTTTTACTCCACCCAAGACTGGTCTTGCTTCTCCCGATCCGCATGCTGGACCTGTTGCAGAGATAACAATTTCATCTTCTCCTGTAATTGGGTTCGGGTGAGTAGATTTTTGACATGTTTTGCCACCAGAGCATTTTCCTACTGATTCGCAGCCGTCTTTTTTAACCACCTGAGTATTCTGAGCATTAGCTGCTGTTGGGCTCAATAATGAAAAAAAGGAGAAAATTGCGATTGTTAGAAATATTTTTTTCATCTTATTGCCTGAATTGTTGGATTCAAAATAAAGGTCGCGCTGCCGAAGAACAACAAACTGAAAATTGCAGTAATTGTGTAGGCAGTAACTAAAAGAACAAGACCAATAACACTATTAGTAATCATGGTGCTGACTTTTTCATTAGCACTGGCATCACCATTCCCAGAAATGTAGATGTAGGCAGCTAAGAAAATATTGATAACTACCCAGAGGGAGCCAACTATCATCAATAATTTAATGATAGTAGAAATAAATACCAAGATTCCTATATCCCCTCCATCAGCATTAAAGTTTCCCACAGGAGCAGGCTTATCTATCGTTCCAATTCCCAGCGGGTCAGTTGTTGCGGCCAGTAAAGTCAAAATACCCATATTTATAAACCCATGTTTACTCCGGTTAGGAGCTGAACAATTTGTACAATCCAGTATGCACTAAACAGAAGCACGAAGCCAATGACCGCTGTAGTAGCCATTTTTTGGGCTTGTTCCATGCCTTTTTTGCCCTGGGAAACGAATAGAAATCCGGCATAAAAAACATACAGAAAGAGCATGACGCCACCGACTACAAAGAGATTTCTCACAATTAGATTAACGAGAAAGGCGGGCTCGCTGTAGACACTTTTTATTGTTGTATTGTTTGAGAGGGTTAGACACTCTCCCAAGTCGATGGAGGTTTCTCCGCCAGCTTCGCAGGCTGCATAAACTTTTTGGACAATTGGGAACAATGAGGCCATGAGTGGTATTATACGACAATTACATGACAGACGAACAGCGGCTCATCAGCGAACTCAAAGAGGGAAAATCTCAAGCAGTTCGCGAATGGTTCAAAACCTATCATGATCGCTTGTTGCGGTTGGTTTTGCAGCGCATTTCTTTGGAGACAGATGCTGAGGAATTAGTTCAGGAAACTTTTCTCAACGCTTTGAAGCAACTGCCTTTGTTTCGCGGTGATTCAAGTCTCTGGACATGGATGGTTTCGATAGCGAGACATGAAATTGCTGATTTCTATAGAAAAAAGTATGCCAAAAAAGCTCTGCACACCGTTCCCCTTGGTGATTTAATTATTTCAACTAAAATTCAAGATTCTTCCGAGATCTCAGAAGCAGTTATGTATTGTTTAGGAAAAATGAAGGCAGAGTCCGTCGAGCTTCTGAAGCTAAAGTATGTTGATAGTAAGAAAGTTTTAGAGATTGCTCAGGATTTTGGTCGAAGCGTTAAGTCAGTAGAGTCTGAATTATTTCGTGCTCGAAACGAGTTCCGCGCACTTTATGCCGCTTATGAAAACGAATAACTTTTTAGAAAAACTTGAAAAAGAGGCCTCGCTTCAGGCAAAATTATCCACGACAAGAATTTTTCCAAGCCAACTTGATGCTTTGACTTCGTTTATTGGTCGCTATCCATGGCAGTTTGTGCTGGTTGTCTCAGGAATGACTGCTTTTGCAATTGAACTACTGAGAAGTTCGGTCGGTGGAGGAGGATTGTGAATCAAAATCAAACTCTTTCATTTCTCTATGCTCTCGGTAAAATTACCTTGGGCTTACTTCTGCATCCATATCAAACAATGCAGTCGCTAATTCGCGAAAAAGCTTTCATCTGGATGACACTTCTGCCAAGTGCGGTTTTTGTTGGAGCTAAAATTATCTGGTTTTTTGCTTTGGTGCCTTTGGTGCGCTTACTTTTTTCTTGTTCAACGTCAAGTTTTTTTGGATGTGACTTAATTCCATTTTTCGCCAACTGGCTAGTGCTTTTCTGTATTTACTGGCAGGTAATGCTTTTGTATTTACTCTTGAGGTTTGAGCTGGCGTTTAGGGAGTAGAGGCTTTTTTGTAAAGCTGGTTAACAATTTTCGCCATTCGTTTGTTTTCATACATAGCTAAAAGAGAGAAGACCATCCCCCAGTCAATTGATTTTAAGTTGTCAAAATAATAATCGACATTTGAATAAAGAGTATCTAGAAATGCCCTCTCTTTAGATGCAATAGTGAGTCTACTACCTTGTTCTATACCTGCGGTATTTAGCAGTGTTGTATCTTTCATCTTTTTATAGATGTAATTTTCATTATCAACGGTGATTTTCCTAGTTAAGTATGACGCCACGTTAATATTAGTCTGGTACTGAAAGATAACGCCTTCTCGCGCCAGAACAGTTTCAAAGCTAATGTAGGAAGGAGTAAATATTCTGGTTGCCAGCTCTAGTTTGTTGTACTTTTTGTCCTTGACGTAGACACCTCTTCGTAGTCTAAGCAAATCGCCATTTTTGACATAATAATTTAGTCTGACTTTGGCTGCATTTGTATTGCTTTCCTCCCACAACATGATTATGTCTTTAAAAGTAAAGACAGTTTTCTTTGATCGTAAAATGGTATTTAGGTAATTGCCTTTTTTCATAATAGAACTAAAAGTTAGCTTTATACTAACCTATAGTTCTAATATACTCATTATTTGAGATTTGTCAAGTAGTCTTGCGTGATTTAACATTAAAGTTGCGACTAATATATATCAGTCTCTTACTTAGAGTGCTTGACAATGCGTGGTTTGGGGGTGGTTGAACGACTAATCCTTGTATCATGAGCGAACGCATTGGAGGAAGAGGAGCAATTGCTCCCTGGAGAATTAGAAGGGAACTTTTATGGTCTCCAATGCAAGGTGGACATCGGGACCGAGCTGGTATTACGGAGAACAGGAAATCGTTGAAGGAAGAAAATGCTTTTTTGTTAGCAAGATGGGAATTAATATGCATCAACTTGACAAGGTAATCTTAGTAAACCAAAAAGACGAAGTCATCGGTGAGATGGACAAGATGGATGCTCATCGAGGTGAGGGAAAACTTCATAGAGCAATATCTGTTTTTTTGTTTAGAAAACTAGGAGATGATGTTGAGCTACTCATTCAACAAAGAAGCGCAAAAAAAATAGTTGGCGCCCACCAATGGGCGAACACTGTTTGCGGCAATGTTCGTCCAGGTGAAACATACGAAGTGTGTGCGAGAAGAAGACTAGAAGAAGAGCTTGGAATTATTGACCCACAGCTAATTCTTACTCCTGCTAAGAAGTTTCAGTATCAGGTTAAATGTAATGAAGAGTTCAGCGAGAACGAAATAGATCAAATATTTACGGGCTGGTTTGATGGAGAGCTAAACATAAATCCTGATGAAGTTCAAAAAGTAGATTGGATTAGTTGGCAAAGTCTCCAAAATGGAAAATATGCTGATCTTGAGTATAATTGGGCACCTTGGTTTGTGATAATGATGGAGTCTGCCAAGGAAATTTATGAATAAAGAAAAAGAACCATTAAGAAGGTTTGGGTCATTGGCTGTTGTTATTGGACCAGATGGACATTTTGTTTTTTTTAACTCTCATGTTGAGAATGGAGACAAGTTAGATTGGAATGGAGAAAGATTTCGATCAGTTAGTGATAACCTTGAAATGATTTCCGGCGCTAACAACAAGTCATCTTTTAACCAAGAAGACTTCATTTCAACTTTGGTGAGAGAGACAAGTGAGGAGAGAGGTGTGACAATCAGCCCAGATCAAATTTCTGACAGAATTGGTTGGAGTGCAACTTGTCAACAAAGAGACGGTGAGGCCGTAGCTTTTGATATTTCAGTCCACACCATGCGTTTAACACAAGAACAATTAGATGAAATTTCAAGAAGTGGCTCGACCATTACTTTAATTTCAAAAGAAGAAGTATTAAAAGCTTTGGATAACAACCAATCCGCCTTTCGTCCCTCAGTAATAAAAGCAATAGAAATGGTATTGCAGAACTAAGAATTGATTATGCCAATGACATCTCCCATCACCCTCATAAAAATCGGCGGTTCATTAATCACCGATAAAAATAAGCCATATACCGTGCGAAAGCAGGCGCTCGCCACAATTGCATCCGAAGTAAAGAAAGCGACCGATAGTGGACAGAGATTAATTCTTGGTCATGGCGCTGGTTCATTTGCCCATATTCCTGCTAAAAAATACCAGACCCACAAAGGTTTGCAGAATGAGGAAAGCCTAAAAGGCTTCGCTGAGGTTGCCGCCGCCGCGCGCGAACTAAATGGCATTGTTATGAAGGCGTTGATCGACGCTGGAGTCTTAGCTGTTTCAGTAAGTCCTTTGAGCATGATGACTGCTGATAATTTTGAGCTTGGAAGCATGTGGACAAACAGCATCGAGAAACTTTTAGAACTTGGTCTTCTGCCTGTAGTATATGGTGATCCAATCGTCGATTTAGTGAAAGGCAGCACCATTTTTTCTACAGAGCGCGTTCTTGGATATCTTGCTCTTGATCTTAGAGCTAAGGGATACGAAATCGAACGCGTTATTCATTGCGGTCAAACAAACGGCGTTTATGATCTCGAAGGTAAGACTATTCCTTTGATTAATTCATCGAATTTTTCCACATACAAGCAGGCCATCGGTGGCTCAAGTGGTGTCGATGTGACCGGAGGTATGGTGCACAAAGTGGAGGAGACGCTTTCTCTAGCTCAGCAAGGAATTCCAGGTCTAATTATCGATGGCATAGAGCACGGCACCCTCTCGCAGGCGATTCGAAATGAACCAGTAATAGGCACAAAAATTGAAAATTAATTATGTCCAAAAAAAACTCCAACCCCATTCCAGCTCATGTTGCTGTTATTTGTGATGGCAACAGGCGTTGGGCGAAAAGCCACGGCTGGGATGTGATTAAGGGTCATCAGTATGCGCTCGATGTTATTTTTGAGCCTTTGGCTGACAAAGCTGCTGAAATGGGTATTGGTTTTTTAACGTTCTGGGTTTTTAGTACTGAGAACTGGAATCGTGATAAGAGGGAAGTTGAAGCCCTAATGAATATGTTTCGAAAAGTTTTTGATGAACAGGTGGCGCGTTTTAACGAAAAAAATATTCGCGTCAATCATATCGGCGATCTTGATGGTTTGCCAGAAGATATCCAACAAAAAGTTCGCGATGGAGTAGAAAAAACTAAAAATAATACTGGTCTTACCCTAACTTTCGCCATGAATTACGGTGGTCATGATGAGCTCAGGCGGGCTATCCAGAAGATTGCTGCTGAGGTTGCGGCGGGTAAGGTGCTGCCAGAAAATATTGACGAAAAGTTTATTTCTAAACATCTCGATACGGCTGGCATGCCAGAGCCAGATCTGATTATTCGCACTAGTGGAGAGCAAAGGCTTTCGGGCTTTATGTCTTGGCAGAGTAACTATGCAGAATTTAGTTTTCCAGAGTTTCATTTTCCAGAGCTGACTCCAGATAAATTTGAAGGCGTGGTCAAAGAATATGGAGATCGCAAGCGTCGTTTTGGCGCTGGTTAAAGAATCGTAATTCCGAAAATTACCTCGACAATTTGCATTATCCAGTAAGAGACGAAGAGCAGTAAGAAACCGACTATCGCAGCGGTGGCGCGTTGTTTTCCCGCATCAAGAGATTTTTCGCTAGATGCTCCCGCGAGCATTTCAAATCCAGCCCAACTGAGCATGGCGAAGAGAATGAGTCCTGCTAGGGGAAAGGCAAAAAGGAGAATGCGCGAAATAAAGCCTCCTGGGCTTTTAAGTGTTTTGGCAAATTTGCTTGGAGATCCATCCGCGTTGCCCATGAGGAGAGGGTTAAGTTCATTAAATTTTTCTGAGGTTAGGTTGTCGACTATGCTGGGTTCTGGGGGCTCTTCCTCTGGATTAATTGGAGTTCTAATTGGAAGAGAACAATAATTTAGTGAGCTACAGCATTGAGCGCTTCCAGGGCAACTTTGTGGTTTACTAACAATTCCACCCGATGAATCTTCACAAATTTTCCAGCCTCTCTCTATTGTTTTCCAAACACCACATCCAGTCGTAATTTCAGATCCATCCTGATTTCCAGGAGGAATGAATGGTTCGACTGGACACAATAGAGTATTTTCACAACATATTGTGGGTTCCGAACAAGATTGTGGAGATTGAATAGTCGTATTTAAGAAAGTCTTGCAAACAGTTTGACCACCAACTTCACTCCACACTCCACAACGAAGGTCTTCTTCTTCAACTTTTGGTTCAGGAAGACATTTGATTCCATCAATCCAGCCACAGCAAGTGTTTGAGCTATTTCCTTCTAGAGGAGGAGTAACGACCAGACCTCCAACTATTGCTTCGCACTGACAAGATTTAATGGTCTTATCGTAGTATGTGCCGCAGCCAACTGTCGGGAGCTCAGGCTCAACTTGTGCTGGATTAATAAAATATGTTCCAATTTCACAACTAGTATCAAATCCTAGTTGTTTATCAGCAAAGAATTGTACCTGATAACTAAGTGGAGATCCATTTCTGTATAGAGACAACACAGACGGATCATTTATAACAAAACTGAGGTTATATTCATATTCTCCCGACATATTTACATTTCCAGTCGGCTCTCCTTGAACTTTATCTGTTTCAACTGTCTTGATTGTAGTTTGAATAGAGTCTATTTTTAGGAAAAATGATCGAAAATTTTCTTTAGTATAAATCTTCATTTCAACTCTTTTTGGTTGATCTACTATAGAATCATCAATCCCTTCAATGCTTGTGATTGATATTTTATTATTACAGTTGATTGGAGTCTGAATTGTCTCTGCAAGCACAGAATCCGGTTTGATTAAAAATAGGAATGCAAACAGAAAAAACTTCAGAAGAATTTTATTAGTTATTTTCATGACGTTCCAAATCCCGGTATACGAAGGATATCAAAACCAATGAATTGCAAGATCGTTACAGAAAAAATAATAACTAATAAACCAACGATTGCAGATGTGATCATCTCTTTTGCTTGTTCTGCGCGCTTTGGATCACCCTGGGAAGTTGTGATGAGAAAGCCACCAGCTAGAGTCATTATAAGAGAAACTCCTCCACCTATTCCGAGTCCAAGTTTGACAAGGCTCTGAACGATCGAGGTCGGTTCTCGCTTGATGCAGCCAATGGCAGTCCAGACTCCGGCTTGATCAGTATTTGCTTTCTCAACATCATTTGAATTATCGGTGGTAGCGCATTTGACACATTCATTGTAAGCATTGCTACCTATTTGCAGCTGTGAACAAAGTGAAAAAGGCAGCGAATCCTCCGAGTCAGAATTTGGGTTTGTGTTACAACTACCATTGCAACCAGACGCTATGTCTATCGTTCTGTTACAGTTATTGAATGTTGATCCAAATTCTTTAAACTGCAGTGTGTAGGTGTCTTCTTCATTTGGAGTGAAACTGGCCTCAAAAACACCTGGTGAAGTTGTTGGCAAATGAGGTAGGTCCAGAGCACCCCCCCATAGTTTTTGGCCGATAGCAGTTTTTACTTCTCCAGAAAATAGCTGTCCATTTTTTGTCATTCCTTCGACTCTGAAGTTGACAGGCTTGTGTCTTTCAAGGCATCCAGGGTAATAACAGGCATCAGTAGCTTCGTCTCCTTGCCAAATTTTTATTGATCCGCAAGATCGCCCATTTGAGCCAGTAGAGTAATATACTCCCACTTCGCATAATCTATTTGTTTCAAGAAAACCACCTTGGTGCACGTACAGAACGACATAATGATCATCGTCATTTTTAGTATTGAGAGCAGATCTATCTGATATCGTCCAAATTATCTGATTTCCACTAACAACAATGCCATCTCCCTTGTCTCCATCTGAATCAATCTTAAAAGTCTTACTCTGTTGTTCATCGTAGAGGTAATCTTTTACAACTCTACCAACTTTTTCTCCTTTAACTTTAAGATAATATTTATCACTGGTATTCAGTCCTTGAGTGCTAAATTTAACGACGTGAGTCATGCCGTCTGTGTAGCTTGGCAATGTTATTCCCACGCCTTCAATTGATCCTTGGCAAGTACCAATGCTATACGCGAATGTCGAAGATGAACTTAAAGCAAGTGAAAGAAAAAAAACAAGGCTTGTGAGTAGAATCTTAAATCGTGACATTGTTCACCATTATTGTACCCCATCTCGAGCCACCAGTGGTACACTGTTTACATCATGTGGCGACGTTTTTTTGTCAGCATATTTCTTGGGGCAGTGCTGGCAACAGTCGTAAGCGGGGGGATTTTTCAGATCTTACCTGTCAGGGCTGACGAAGTTGCTGATCTCCAGAAGCAAATCGACGAACTCGAGAACCTGAAAAATATGTCGGAATCGGCGACAAAGCCTTTGGTGGAAGAGCTCAAGGGCTTAGAAAACCGCATCGATACTGCTCGCGCTGGTATTGAGCGTGCCAGAGACGAGGTTGCCACCTTGGCCAAAAACATCGACGGTCGTGAGCTCGACCTCGCCATCCAGTACCAAATTCTTTCTGAACGCGTTCACGTTCAGTACAAAAGAAGCCGTCAGCTAAATCCACTCCTAATTTTCTTCGCCGGGGGCGACGCCAGTGCTGTCTCCAAGGATCTTGCATACCAATCTGCGGCCAAAGCCAGAGACGACAAGCTAATTACTGATATTAGCTCTGATATCGCTGGTCTTGAAGCTGACACAGTAGTCCTAGAAAACAAACAAAAACAGCTTGCTGCTCTAGAAATTCAGCTTGATGAACAGGCAAAGTTTTTTCGTGGCGAGATTGGCAAAGCCCAAGATTATCAGAAAGATCTAACTGGCAAAATTGCCTCACTTTCAGCCAAGCAGCAAGAAATCTTAGCGGCTAGATCTGGTAGTTTTACTGCCAGTATTGGTGATAGCGAGCTCGCTGATGACATTAACGCTTCGATTAAAGGCTTTCGTGACTCTGCGCCCAGCGGCTATTTCGCAGTTTTTTCCTTTGGTGCCTATACCCACAGAAAAGGCATGAGTCAGTACGGAGCCAGAGGTAGAGCCGAGAATGGTCAGAGCTATAAACAAATTCTCCAAGCCTACTACGGCAAAGAACCAGTTAGCAAAAACACCGATGGAAACATTAGAGTCAGTGGCTACGGAGAAATAAATTTTGAGGAACAGTATCTCTGGGGAATAGCTGAGATGCCGTCGAGTTGGCATGCAGAAGCTCTAAAGGCTCAGGCAGTCGCCGCCAGAACTTATGCTTATCGCTATATTGAGCAGGGAAAAGAAATTTGCACAACAGAGGCTTGCCAAGTTTTTTCAAAATCAAAGTCTGATAATGCTCCAGAAGCTTGGAAACAGGCAGTGAGGGATACAAGAGGCCAAGTGCTCGAAGATGTTGTTACCTTTTATGCATCCACTCATGGTGCATTTACTACAACTGCCGGCTGGGACACGACTGATGGTAGCGGTGGTGGAAATTTCATTGACAAGTCATTCGAAAAACTTGGCGGTTCTCCTTGGCTCTACAAAGCTTGGTACACCCAAGGATATAGTTCTAGTAGCGATAAATGCGGCAGGAGCAATCCTTGGCTTTCACCGGAAGAGATGGCAGACATTATTAATGCTGCAAGATACCGCGATGATCGAGTTACTCCTGTCAGCACCTCATGTTGGGGCGGCAATCCTTATTCACATGCTGAGCTTAGAGAGAAAGCGAACGGGCCTTCTAGCGTGTCCTCAGTCTCAGTTAGTCAGGGCAATGGCACTACCAACGAAGTTATTTTCCAAACCAATATTGGTGAGATCCGTCTTAGCGGTTCTGACTTTAAAACCGCCTTTAATGTTCGCGCACCTGGTAGACTATCAATTCCCCAAAAAGGTTTTGCCTTCTTTAACATTGAGCATAAATAGTGATACCGCTAACACAACTCTCTCTCCAGCATTTTCGCACTCACGCTCAGCTTAGCTTGAATTTTGATAATCAAGTCACAGTCATTAGTGGTCCCAATGCCAGTGGCAAGACTTCTATTTTGGAGGCGATCAATTTGCTTGCCACAGGAGATAGCTTCAGAGCTAAAAAAATCTCTGAGATGATTTCCTTTGATGCCGATCTGGGTCGAGTCAGAGGCATGGTTTCAGAAAATGAGGGGGAGCCGCTAGACATCGAAATTCTTCTCACTCACGGCGTTCTTCAGGGCAAGCGCACTCCGCACCGCTTATTTCGCGTTAATGATGTCGCCCGCCAAAAACGCATCGCTACTCACAGATTTTTTACCACGGCTTTTAGGCCAGAGGACTTGCGCTTAGTCGAGGGTTCACCATCGAGAAGGCGCGGATTTTTAGACACTGTTTTGTCATCAGTGCACCCGGAGTATGAACGAAGCTTGCGGGTTTATGACCAAACGCTTAGGCGAAGAAACAAGCTTTTGGAGCAAGTTCGCTCGGGAGAACAGTCAGCTAATGTTTTGAGCTACTGGGATGTGAACATGTTGAAGCACGGCACAGTTTTACAAAAATTTCGGACAGAATTTGCCGCAGCTTGCGCTGGAGTGGCTTTTCCCAAACAATTTACGATTGAGTATCTACCATCAATTATCTCCGAGGAGCGCCAGGATGAGTACCGATCTAGAGCCATTGCCGCCGGTCATTCGTTGATTGGCCCTCACAAGGACGACTTTGCCATTCATTTACAAACAAAAACTAACCAATTCGAACTTTCCGCTTTCGGTTCACGTGGTCAGCAGCGCCTAGCAGTTTTGTGGTTAAAATTATGCGAACACGCCTACGTCCGAGAGAATTCGGATCGTGAGCAAATTCTTCTTCTTGATGATATCTGGTCGGAGCTTGATGATGAGAGCCAAGCCATTATCGAACCTCTTTTCCGCCTGCAACAAACAATTATTACCACCACCAGCGAAGAATTGGCAGAAAAATTAACCGCAGCTCATGTTGCTCTCGGTGTAGAATAATCAAAATGAAAACTCCTATTTCACCAACTGTTGCCTCCTATCTTCAGCGCCTGAAATTTCCAGAAAAGTACTCTCATAAAGGTCAAAATGGCAAGCTTTTAATTATCGGTGGCAGCGAGCTTTTTCATGCAGCCAGTAAGTGGAGTTTAGACGTAGCCAGTAAGTTTGTTGACATGGTTTTCTACTCATCAGTGCCAAGCAATAACGTTTTGGTTCAGGCCGCCAAACAGGAATTCTGGAATGGCATAGTTATTGAAAGAGAAAATTTGAATGACTATATCGACGAAGCTGACTGCGTCTTAATTGGTCCTGGCATGGAGAGAAGTGAAGAAACAACCAGGATAACCAATGAGTTATTGGAGAAATATCCAGAAAAAAAATGGGTTATCGATGCCGGAGCTCTGCAGATGATGGATCCAGATTTACTTCCAAAAAATAGCATTATTACTCCTCATGCAGGGGAGTTGGAGCGTCTACTTGGCGTTGTTGCTCGTCAGTCTTCAGAATCTCCCGCTGGTCCAAAGCTTGATGAACTAGAGCCGCTTTTGGCAAAGGGCACTACGATCGTTCTCAAGGGTCCAACTGACTATATTTATCACAGAAATGATCTAATCACTGTTGAGGGTGGCAGTCCTGGCATGACTAAGGGAGGAACTGGTGATGTCCTAGCCGGAGTTGTGGCCGCGCTTTTTTGTAATCACGATGCGATGACGGCCGCAGTGATTGGTAGCTTTGCCAATAAACAAGCCGGAGAGGATCTCCATTCTAAGGTTGGGCCGCTCTTTAATGCTTCTGATTTGGTCCAAGCAGTGCCAAAGGTTTTGTGGGATTCTTTTAACTATCTATCAAAGTAAATTTTTACATTAATAGGAAATACTTCAATGGCACTTTAACAATATTATTTTTTAGAATTAATTCTGAATCACTGACGACTATTCCGTATTTTCCACCAAGTTTTTTTAAAGTTGCTTCAGCTTGATTGGCCAACTTTTTGCCATAGCCAACTTCTATGGGAATTTTTTTATTTGATAAGCTTAGTAGAAAGTCGGCTCCACCTTTGGAGCTGTCATAAAAGATTGGAGAAGCGTTCTTGTCGGAAAAATTTTGGTGCAGTGAGAGGGCCACAACGTCTTCCATGTACTTTCCTTTGTGATTTAAAAACGCATTTTCACCCTCAACTATTGAAAGTAGAGCGTATCTTATTGCTGGGGTCATAAAGTGATATTTTGAAGGTTTGCGGACTTTTTTGTATGTCGAACCGTAAGGATAAACACGAATTAGTATCTCTGCCTTCTCTAGACTTTCTAGTATGTTTGCAAGAGTGATTAGAGAAATTCTCCTAAGGCTTTTTGCCACACTAGTCAAGCTAACTTCACTACTCCCAGCAACTAATAGCAATATATTTTTAATTGACGATAGCGTGCTAGTGTCAAAACTCCCAAGCTCTGACAAATCCCTTTCAATCACTCGATCGATTAGTTGATTAGTGAGCATATAAACATGTTGTTCGCTGCTAATGGTAAGTGCGAAAGGCATACTTGAATACTTCAGGTATTTATCAACTTCAAGGGTTTCAATACCAAACCAATATTTTTTAACATCTGCGTCTAGTTCTGAGAGATTTGAGTAGCATTCGTTTGCATCAGCACTATATATGAGTGCTTGTTTTATTGACTTTGAAAGCCCTTGTATTGGTAGCTTTAGACTTGAAATTACATTAGAAAGAGATTCATACTTAGTTTTTAAAAGCATGGTCTCAACAAAGCTCATTGGGTAAAGTTTCTCAAAAATAACTCTTCTAGCTAGATCAGCGGTCGATTTTAGCGATAACGCAGAAGATCCAGTGCAGACTACAAAAACTCTTTTTGATTTGTCATATAAGGTCTTGAGAACACTCGTCCATTTTTTGTCAAAATGAATTTCGTCGATAAATAGAAAGATTTCTGACTCTGACTTCTCGAATGAATTACCTAGAATTTTTTGATATTCATCTAGAACAGTGAAGAGATCAGAGTTAAGTTCATTAATTATTTGATCGGTGGAGATATAAAGAACATTGGTTGGATGAGTTGCTTGAACTAAAAAATAAAGTTGGGCTAATATTGTAGTTTTTCCTACACCTCTGAGCCCAGGTATACCAATAATTCTTAACTCCTTTCCTCCTGCTACAAAGTTTTCGATATACAACTTCATTTTGTCATATATTTCTCTGGTTAGATATTTATTTCCCTGTGCGTCCTCTACATACGAGCGCAAAAGAGACGGGGATCTATTTATTTGGTTTTGAAGATATTGTTGAATTTGTTCATTGTTCATATTTGTCTCACTGAC
This sequence comes from uncultured Pseudomonadales bacterium, assembly GCA_964586055.1. Classification (GTDB taxonomy): domain Bacteria; phylum Patescibacteriota; class Microgenomatia; order UBA1400; family PJMF01; genus UM-FILTER-42-14. Next base: position 19,507 of record CAZPFX010000010.1, read on the forward strand.
CTACTTGACTCTTATAGTAACATCTATTACTGACATAGTCAACTATAACAGTAGCGCACTAGAGCCTTTCTCCAGGCTAAAAATAGCGAAATCTCTGTTTGAAATAGTATTGATCTTCTTTTCTCTCACCACTTTCTTGCAAAATTTGCGATAATGGGCGAGAATAACGCCTCTAATGTACGATCCAAAGTTTACAATTTCTAATAACATCCTGACTTACATCTCAAAAATTGAGTCAGCTCGGGCGATGATCGACCAAGCGCCTCTAGTACCGAGTTGGGAAGCCAAATTTCGTGATGACGCTTTTGCTCGTACTGTTCACTACGGCACAAAAATAGAGGGTAATGACTTGACTGAAGAGCAGGCCCAACAAGTGGTTCGTCTCGGAGACTTTGTTGACTCTGAAGACGTGGCTAAAAAAACTGGTATTATTGCCAGAGATCGCGATATTCAGGAAGTGATTAATTATCGAAACGTTATCGACTGGATTGATAAACAGCAGTCTCCAAAATACGAGCAGTTAATCACGGAAAAAACGCTCAAGATTTTGCACAGGTTAACGATCTACAAACTCATTGATGAAAAATACACGGGAGAGTACCGCGACAAGCAAGTTATCGTCGAAAGTGCTCGCGGAGGCGGCATTGTTTTTCGGCCACCTGTTTCGATGGAAATTCCATTTCTAATTGAGGATTTCTTCAAATGGGCGCAGAATTCAAAGACTCAGAGTAATATTCATCCGATCCTAAGGGCCGCCATCACCCATTATCAACTCGTCTATATTCACCCATTTATCGAGGGAAATGGCCGTACAGCCCGCGCCTTAGCTACGTTGGTTCTGACTTCACTTGGCTATAATTTTAAGCGCTTTTTCTCTCTGGAGCAGTACTTTGATAGTGACGTTGATGCCTATTACAACGCTCTTCTTTCGGTTCAACAAAATCCAGACAACGACCTGACTTATTGGCTCGAATATTTTTGTTACGGTGTGGCATTAGAAATTGATAAAATTCAAAGCCAAGTCATGAGTCTCTCTCGCGATCTGAAGCTCAAAAAACAGCTTGGTCGTCAGGTGGCTCTATCAGAGCGTCAGATAATTTTGCTAGAATTATTCCAGAGACAAGAAAGAGTCACCTCCGACGATGTCCAGAAGGTTTTGCCACAAATCTCGGTCGACACAATTCTTCGCGACATGAAAGACTTAATCAGCAAGGGTATTATCAAAAAAGAAGGTGTGACCAAGGGCGTCCACTATACTTTGGACGAGTAGTCGATGCTTTTTTCAGAATTTGCCGCTTATCTTTCTCGCCTTGAGTCGCTCTCAAGCCGGCTCGCAATGACGGAAGTTCTCGCAGAGCTTTACTCGAATCTCGCTCAGGAAGAGCTAAAAGAAGCCAGCTATCTACTTCAGGGCTCACTGGTTCCTCCGTATCATTCACTCGAATTTCAAATTTCCAATAAGCTGGTTATTCGCGCTTTGGCGCAGCTCCAAGCAAAGCAGGAAAGTGCTGCGACTAATTTATTTGGCGAATCAGATTCTTCTGGATCAGAGTCAGAAGTCAGTGAACTTTTTACTAAAACAGGTGATATCGGTATCGTGGCAGAGAAAATTTCAGAAAAGGTTAAGATCGATAAAAAGTTGACCTTACTTCAGGTTTTTAGTCGACTTCGTCAAATTGCGGAAGCTTCGGGAGATGGTTCGCAAGGGCAGAAGATAAATAATTTGGCAACTTTATTCGCGGATCTAGAGCCAATCTCAAATAGATACATTGCTCGTATTGTGATCGGTAAAATGAGACTGGGATTTAGTACCATGACTTTGCTCGATGCTTTATCATGGGCAAAAAATAGCTCTAAAGAAGACAGTAAAGTTCTCGAGAATGCCTATCAGAAAAAAGCTGATGTTGGCGCCCTGGCCCAAGTCTACCTTGCCGCCAAAACTAAAGAGGAGCGAGAAAAAGCTTTAGAAAACTACTCTGTGAGTTTCTCGATTCCAGTCATCCCACAGCTTTGTCAGCGTCTTCACACAGCTGAGGAAATCATCGAAAAGTTGGGTGAAGTTTTTGCAGAGCCAAAGTATGACGGCCTGCGTATTCAGCTTCACATCAATACCAAGACAAAAGAGGTTCATGCCTATACCAGAAGCTTAGAAGACGCGACTCACATGTTTCCTGAACTATCAAAATTGCCAGAAGCTGTTTCGGCCGAGTCAGTAATTCTTGATGCCGAGGCGATTGGCTACAATCCCGACACTGGGGAGCTTCTACCATTTCAAGACACTATCACTCGCAAAAGAAAGCACGACATTGCCTCTAAGGCAGACTCTGTGCCGATCAGGTTTTATGTTTATGACGTCATGTTGATCGATGGTGAGTCGCTAATTAATCAACCACTAGAAGAGCGAAAAAGAAGGCTGTTATCGCTCTTTTCGGATTCAAAAACCCTCACTCATTCTCCGGTGCTTAGAACCAAGGACGCGGCTGAATTAAAAAAGTTCCATGAAGATCAACTAAGCCTAGGGTTAGAGGGAGCAGTTGTTAAGCAAGTCGCTTCCCCTTATCAAAGTGGCAGAAAAGGTTGGTATTGGGTGAAGATAAAAGAGGCAGCTGGCACTCGTGGCAAACTTGCCGACACTTTAGACTGCATTGTTTTGGGCTATTATCCTGGCAAAGGCAAGAGAACGCAGTTTGGCGTTGGCGCTTTTCTTGTTGGAGTCTTAGATGGAGAAAAGGTTAGGACTATCGCCAAGATTGGCACCGGCCTTTCCGACGACCAGTTTAGAGAACTTAAGAAACGCTGCGATGAACTACAAACTCCAGTTAAGCCAGAAGCTTACGACGTGCCAAAAGATTTATTTCCTGGCTTTTGGTGTCTCCCGGGCCTTGTCACCGAGATCGCCGCGGATGAACTCACGCGCTCTCCCATGCACACGGCTGGACTAGCCCTGCGCTTCCCGCGCTTGGTAAAATTTAGAGATGATAAGAAATGGACTGATGCAACGAGCGTGGGGGAGTTAGGAGATTTTTAACAATAATAATGTTTTCCAGAGTTTTTAAACTGTCTTTCCAAGTAATGATTGAGTAATTTTGTATCGTGTTGGCTCTCCATTTTCTGGAGGAATGCTTATCACAAAATAAAAACCCTTATCGCTGCCAGCTTCTTTCCACTCTCGGTATGCTCTATCCATGGATTCTTTGGCTGCCTTATCAGTTTCTCTCTCTGTATCAATTGGGTGTTTTTGATTTATAAACCACGGCACCCCATCTAAATTTGCTTCATTTAAAATTTTCTCTAATCTGCTTCCAGCAATCACAGCCAATGTGCCATCGCTTTGAATAGAAACCATTCCTAACTCAATAAGACGATTTACAGCATTTTTTCTCACATGAGTGAATTCATGATTTGCAATGAAGCCCAAGTCTCTAAAGTCAACAACATATGAATCTCCAGTAGAAGAAGTTTGTTCATAGTCTTTTCTAGAAGCTGGTGAGGGTAGGGTTACAGCACGATTTTCAAATAGCGAAGCAGCCTTTGAACCATGAGCGTTAAAGCGTATCTCCTTTTGAAGAATTAAAGGATTGCCACTTGGTTCAAAAACAATTGTGTACATATCAAATTCTGGCGGGGGAAAGCCAATAGCAAGATGAGTTTGTTGCCACGTAATACCGCTTGAGAACGAAGTGATGCCGCGGACGACATCAAGTCCTGATCTAATTGCTTCATCAGCGTAGTGAAAAATCAAATTAGAGTCCGGTAAACTACGAACCAAATCTAGTTCAAAATACAGCTCTGCAAGTAATTTCTTTGAGACACCATTTGCAGCTTCTTGTACAATTTTTTCTTTGATGCTTTTTTTAATAATGTTCTTTAGCGAAGTAATATTTCGACTCGTTCGTTCTCTACTATATTGCCATAGAACTGCATCTGAATATTCTATTCCTCTATTTATTTGATCAGGACGTAGCTCCGCATATGTATTTTCTGCTGCATCGAGCGCGGCTCTTTGTTCTTCATCGAGAAAGGCATCATCGATGTAGGGACCATTTTCAGTAAAAGTTTCAAGTACAATCTCGTCAGTAATTTTTGATAAAAGTAAAATTGGATAAAGTGGTCCATCTGGCTGAAAGGCGCTTTCTCGTATAAATAATTGCGGAGCTGATTCATCTGGATTATGGATAATTACTCCTTTTTGTAGCAATGATTCTGGAGAGCAGATATCTTCTGGAGGCGTGATACTAGCTACTTCTTCGCTTGGGTTATTTGCTGGAATTGCGTCGGAAACAGGCCGATAACTTTCCGGATCAACGAGCATTTGTTCAGTAGGAGAATACTCTTGCTGTCTCATTGCTCTTTTTCTTGCATCTACAAAATCTTGTATTTGTTCTGGGCTAAATTGTTTTAGCTGACCGCTGTCTCCAAATCTGTATGAAACAGGAACTCCATTGTTATCTGTAACAAGTAAAAGATTTCCAGATTTAACAATCTTGGTTTCGGTATTTTTTTCAGTAGCTGCAAACAATCTCTTCCACCACGCTGGTGGTGGCGGAAATACAGCTAGAGCTCCAGCAGGAACAAGGACATTTTTAAGAAACCGTCGTCTACTTAGCATCTTTTCGTTCATGCTCTAAGCATATCAGTTTTAGTTGATAGCAAATCAGAGAACCGAAAACGCAGCAATATTTTCAGCTAATTCATCAATAGCATTTAGTGGAGCAACATGATTCGAATTAATGGCAACTACCCGAGCGCTGTGTAGTTCCCTGAAAGTTTTTTCTTGGTATCTTTTTGGTAAAATACGGTCATATTTTCCATATAAAATCAATGTTTTTTCGTTATCAATTAGCTCTAGCTTAGTATTTTTATAACTGATGCAACCGAGCCAAATCGCAAGAAAAACCCTAGGCGTTAGTCGAAACACTTCGGTTAAAATTCTAGGCAAGTAGAAATCTCCTGTGTTTTTAAAACGAATAAATAATTGACTACTTACTTCTTTTCCCGGTTTTTTGTTTTTTGTGAGCCAGCGGATGAGTGTATAAAAACTACTTGGCTCTGCAATAAAACTAAGTGGAGTTTTTACAGAGGAGCAAATTAGAATTCTTTTTGAATTTTGGAATTTTGGAAATAAGTTAACCGCTTCTTGCACAACAGTTCCACCAAGACTGTGTCCAACAAGAGTGAGAGGCAGATCCGGGTTAATTTTAGATGAAACTGAAGATAGGTCGATACTCATTACTTTGAGCAAATCAATCCCATCTTTTGGAAGGTTGCACGCAGATGCTCCGTGACATCTCAGGTCAAAACCTACACATAAGGTGTCTGGCAATTCTTTTAAAATTTTTTTTATTACTTCATCCCACGCTCTCGCTCCAGAGCCAATGCCACCAACGAAAATGATTGCACGGGTGGCTTTTGTGTTCGTAGAGAATTTGACAGCGCTTATTCCACCATGAGTGATGAATCTTTTTATTTGCATCATGCTAGAGATAACAAAATTTTAATCTTCTGTGTCAAAAAATCTTTTAACAAGCTTGGTAACGTCCAAGCGCTGTTGTGTTGTCGCAGTTTTGATGAATGTAGACATATTTCTCAGAATAGATCGCTCCTGTTCTGGAAATTGATCGTAGTAAGATCCGCCCTCCATTGGATAGCTTTCGGCTTTATAAATATCTTTTCCTCTGAGAAATTGGAGTTGAAGTGGAGCAATTGTTCTCATCGTTTTGAGAGTCCCAGTGGTCTTCATTCTCCTTAATGAATAGAAATACCAAGGATCTCTAAAAATTGAAAAAGTATAACCAGCTTTACAGGCGTCTTGTACGAATTTTCCATCTTCGATAAATTTTATTTTTTGGTCAAAGGTCACTGAATCAAACAAGCTTTTTTTGCATCCGATCAAAGCTCCTACTGCCGAATCTTTTCCGATTTTAGAGAACACTTCCATGCCGACATTAATTAGTTGTTCGATAGTTTTATCAAGCCTATCTTTTGAATCAACCTTTACCCAAAGAGTAAAAATATCAGTCTCCGGATTTTTTGCCAACTGATATCTAATCCCATCCAAAAATGAAACTGGCAGTCGATTATCAGCATCCATGAAAATGATCCAGTCAGCTTTCGCCATTTTGCCACCGACATTTCGCTGATGAGCTACATTTCGTTTTTTGACCACTCGAATTCTGAGATTTAAAACATCGGAAAACTTTTTGGCTTTATGAACTGTTTTGTCGTCGGAACTTCCGTCCACCACAATGACCTCAAAGTCTTTCGCCGACTGTTTTGCTAAATCATCTAAAAGGTGGGGCAAGTACTTTGCTTCGTTAAGTGCGGGGATAACGATGGAGAAGGTAGGTTTTGTTTTTGGCATATGTAACAGGTTGTATTATAGCCTGACTGATACAATGACGGTATGCAACTAATAATAGGCCTTGGCAATCCGGGGAAAGAATACGAAGAGACTAGACATAATATAGGTTTCGCAGCTGTTGATAATATAGCTTCTAAAGCGAATAAAAAGTTTGTTTTATCAAAAAAACTTCATTCACAACTTTGTCGCATAAATTCTGAAGTTTTTTTAGTAAAGCCCGAAACATTTATGAACGCTTCGGGTCGGGCTGTCCAAGCTGTGGCTGCTTACTATGGGGTGACTAATTTTGAAAATATTTATGTGGCTCACGACGATCTCGATCTTGTTATCGGGACAAAAAAAATCCAGTTGGGTACTGGCCCAAAGATCCACAATGGCCTAAGTTCGATTTATGAAAATTTAGGAACAAAAGATTTTTGGCATGTCCGTCTTGGTATTGATGGTCGCGCTGGTGATCGATTGATTCCGAGCAAGAATTATGTGCTGCAACCATTCGCCGCAGCTGAGCGACCGCTGATAGATAAAACAATTTCCGAAGTCACTAAAGAACTTGTAGCTCGCACGATGCCGGCGGGTTTGTTACCATAGAGTTCATGCCAAGATACAGATCTTATCATCTCCACCTTCCACACCTTCAAGTTGATCACGATAAAGATCTAATGGTGCTTTATTTCATGAGAATCGCTCGCGATATCGTGAATCAAACCACGTTTTTCTTCATGCCAATCTTTCTGTATAAGACTGGCCAACAGCTTCTTGATGGAGTTAGCTTTGTCTCGACTCCGCTTGAGGCTGGATTTTTGGCTATCGCCGGTTACTATCTGATTGCGAGATTTGTGATGATGGTGACGGGGATTTCTCTTGGTAGATGGTCGCGTAGCGTTGGGTTACAAAGGGCATTCTTTTTTTCCGATTTGTTTAGGAGCTTGCTTTTTGCCATCTTCTTTTTTGTATCTTTCCAACCTTGGCTTCTTCTTGCCGCAGCAGTCGTTGATGGTCTACAAGCAAATCTTTTTTGGAATAACTATTACACCGTTCTCAGTCGACATGCTCATAAACATAATGTTGGTAAAGATTTGGGGCTACTTCAGACTACTTTGCAAATTGTCTCCGCATTAGCTCCAGCCTTGGGAGGACTCTTGGCGGCGGTTTTTGGATTTAGTACCTTGTTCCTTTTTGCCCTGGCCGCTTCGATCTTCAGCATCATTATTGTTTTCAAGCTTTCAGTTAAGGTCATTCATGATCAGGTCAGTTACAAGGAATTTTTCAAATGGCTAAAAGAGCCCAGATTCGAGCGCCTAGCTCTTTCTTTTGTTGGTCAGTATATAAATGATGCCACTCTCTTTTTGTGGCCACTTTATGTGTTCTTGGTTTTGGGCGCAGTTGATAAAGTTGGGTACTTGTACACAGCCTCTCTGCTGATGGCTTTGGTTTTTTCTTTTCTTATCGGCGTTTATGTTGATAAGCACAAGAGCAAAAAGCCATTTATGGCTTCTGGAGGAATGCTTTCGCTTCTTTGGTTGGCGCGAACGCAAGTGGCGACGATTTGGGGAATTGCCGCTGTAGATATGATGGAAAAACTAACTAGCAGTTTCCATTGGTTATTTTTCGAGTCAACAGTGCTGAGAAGAAGTAAGGGCAGTCAGGTATTTTCATATTTTGTTTATCGTGAGGTAATTCGCTCAGCCACAGCTGTATTTTTCTGGCTAATTGTCTTCACCTTATTTTTAGTTACCTCAAGCTGGACAGCCTTGTTCTTGCTAGCTGCCATGTCAGTTTTATTTAGTTTGTTGATTACAGACAAGGCGCATATTGGCAAAATATGACCGATACACCAACGAAGAAAAAGCCCGCATTTACAGCCATTTCTTCCGTGCTTGCTCGTTATGGACTTGAAGACAAAGGTGGACATATCACCAAAGAGTTTCAGGATTACGGCTACAGATTAGCAGTTGCTCTCGATGATCTTGCTCACAAAAGTTTATATATTAAAATGGCGAAGCAGTATGATCGCGTTTTGTTAGACCAAGCGCTTTCGTTCGTATCAGATGCAAATAATGCTAAGAGCAAGGGTCGCTTGTTTATGTGGAAAGTGAAACAGCTTCGCGATGCTAAGAAAAAATAATTCACCTTACTTAAGAACTTGGATTTTTATTTTCTTGTTAGCTTTGACCGCCGCTATTGTTGGGTTCGCGACAAGATATTATCGAGAAAAATACCCAATTTCTTCTGCCTTAGTTGAACCAATAATTCAAAAAAGTGAAGAGGTTGAATCAGGACTTGCCTCGCCATCTGCAGAATTGCCGTTGGCCCAAAAAATGGCGGTACCTCTTTTAATTGACTCCGACCATGATCTTGCCGCAGACCTTGCTTGGATGGCAGAGAGAAAGTTTGGCGCAATTACAATCTTTGGCTTAAGTGTCTCAAAGAAACAAATGAATTCAGTGAATGAACAGTTGGCTTTATATCCGGATTGGAATCCATTGTTGATTGTGGATCACGAAGGAGGCACAGTTCAGCGCTTGAGCGGGGAGGGTTTTACAAAACTGCCAAGCTGGCAGGAAATTTGCTCTTTGCCAGAGGAAGAACAAGTGAGTCTGCTCGATGCTTCTTTTTCTGAGTTGAAAGAAGTCGGGATCAAAATAGTTCTTGCTCCAGTAGTTGATCTTGGACCAAGTCCAGTTTTAAAAAGTCGTGTCTGTTCATCTGATCCAAAGATAGTTGTAGCGGCCGCCAAACGCTTCATTGCCCAGGCGAAAAAATACAACATCCAACCAGTTCTAAAACATTATCCAGGCCTTGGGACTGCAAAATTTGATTCTCACAAGTCTATTGAAGTCATTCAGCCGACAGAAGCTGATCTTCAGGTTTTTTCAGATTTACTTGATCTCTATCCAGATCTATCGGTGATGATTGCTCATGTTGGTATAGATAATCAACGATCAGATTTGCCTTGCTCCCTGAGCTCATCTTGCATTGGTTCAATAAAGAAACTTTATCCAGATGCATACATCATCAGCGATGCTTTAGAAATGAAGGGTGCCTTAGAATTGCCAGACGGATCAGAGCGGAGCCTGAGTGAGGCGACAGAAGCGGCGATGGATGCTGGTACAGATCTACTCTTGTATGGCAGCCCAGTTTCTTACGATGACATCGACACAGTGCTCAACGAACTCAATGGCCATAATTATCAGAAACCAATTGAATTCTGACTAAATTCTTTAAAAATGCTAAGGTACTAACAGTATGATAAGAAGACTATTGGAGTCTGGGAGACTATTTCGTAAAGAAACTAAAAATGTTTCTATAGAATTAACTCAGGATGCTAGGGAAAAGTTAAGAGCGGTATTAGAACAACCGAACCCAAGATTGGCAGAAATTCCATTTATCGGTTTGGGGGAGGGTGGAATTGTCTCAGATATTTTGTTTGTAAATGATGGCAGATATTCTGAATTATCTGGTTTGCTAAGAAGTGGTTTCTTGGGCAGCTCAGTTGATGAGGATAGTCAACAGGAATTGTGGGACGAGGTCGTTAGGACTAGAAACTTGAGTAAAGTAATATTTAGTGGTCATTCACATCCATCAGGACAGACGGAAGTTGGCGGAACTATCTACCGTGTTGCGCAAAGCATGTCTTTGCTGGAGCCATCTACTGGAGGGAAAAACAATCTTCAAGGAGGAGGAGATTTAGCACACTACAATGCTTTCATGCATCTAAATCCCGCTCTAAATTTACCCTACATTGCCATAGCAGCGCATACTCCAAGTGGTCAAAAATTAAAAATTTTTGATTTGGATGATTTGCTGAGGGTCAATAATTATAGGGATTTAAGTAAAACTCCAAGCAAAATAATTGATCTATAATCTTGAAATTACTGGTTTATCAGATTAATTGGTCTCAACTATTTTTCTGGAGAATTTCTTTTCTAGTCAAAACTCGCAAACCAACATCCCGCTCTAGAGCCTCTCTTCCAGCAAATTTAAAGCCATTCCAACCTGGGATCGCTCCAGCTCGGAGAGCCGCCATAAATAAACACGCCGGCCCACAGTTATATCCATCAAATTGTACTCTGGTGCTTTTTGCATCCCCAAGAGAAGTATTATGCGCAAATGATTCGTCACCAAGGAGCCTCAGATCATAAGAGCCATTGATAATTTCCTCTAATACTTTGTTGCTGCAAGCAACTCCGGCATTGAATGCACTAATAACAGTTGCTCCTTCTTGTTTCCAATTCGGCAAATCAATATACCGTTCATTTCCAATTAAGGGATCATATACTAGCGCGCGCCAGCTACCATTAAACTGCGCTGGTTGTTTAAGAAGCAGGTTATAGTGATTGCCGCCAACAACAACTAATGCAAGAGGCACTTGCCATTCCGCTGCCAAATCTATTAAATCTAAACTCGCATATTCTTGCTGCTTATTCTCAACATAGTCGTAGTGAGCACCGCCTCTAAATTCAAGAATAGCATTTGTTCTTTCTCGTAGTGTGCGCATAAATAAAGCTGCGGCTTGCCTATTAGACTCAGCAGAAACGACAAATCTTTCCATAGCTTCAGCACTTGAAAAAAACTGAGGATGATCCTCCAGAATTCCAACAAGTTCTTCTACTGGATTTTCTGCACCCTCTATCTGATTAACGGCAATTACTATTTCGGCGGGTGAAACCTCTGTCTCTTTCTTTTGATGAATTACAATTTGATCATCGATTGGCTCTGGATGAATTACAATTTGATCATCAACTGATTCGGGATTGATAGTGATTGCATCATTAATATCTCCATCTACAGTTATTGATGGAGTAATTACGATCTCCCTCTCCAACGCTTTGGTTTTTAGAAACTCGCTTAACCAACCAAATAATCCTTCTGGCATATCCCGCATCACATCAGAACAGAAAATCTTCGCACCAGGGTGAATTTTTCTCCACAGGGCCAGCAGTAAGACCTTTAATTTGCTACAATAGAACTGTGCTAACGTTCCGACAGCTTCTTGCCAAACTTTTGTTACCAACGCTTTTGGTTGGAGCTTTCTTCTT
>CAZPFX010000011.1:0-28720 GCA_964586055.1 uncultured Pseudomonadales bacterium
TACGTCAGAGAGCTATTGCTCTCTTGCGTTTACACAAGAAATTGTACAGACTCGAGTCTGGATACAATATCAAGAACATAGAACTTCTCACAATTCGAGATAATCCAGACAGACCCCACGAAGACAGGCAAAATATTTCATTTGTTTTTGTTTGTGAAGCTGCGGAAAAAGTTGGAGAATCAGATACTGAAGTTTCAGACCAGGAATGGTTTGAATTAAGCCAACTTCCCGAAGATAGCCAAACTGCCTTTGACCATAAAGAAGATCTTGATTTATTTAAAGAAAAAAACTTTGAAAAAATTTAACAAAAGCTACCTAACTCACAAAGCACTCCAGCCTTTTAGATCATTTTCTTTTTGCGGAGAGAAATATCGATACTTTTGTCATAAATATAATCACCCACATTTGAATGAGCGGGCCGTGGAACTACCGATAGTATGGAAAGAGGTTCAGAAACATAAGAGCTCAGAGGTTCTGGAAATTGGCAATGTGTTGTCACATTATTTTCCGACCAAGCATCTTGTTGTAGATAAATATGAAGTGGCACCAGGTGTTATCAATGAGGACGTGATCGAGTTTAAGTCGAAGAAAAAATTTAGGCTGATTGTTTCCATCTCAACTTTGGAGCATGTTGGCTGGGATGAGAAAGTGAAAAGCAAAGATAAAATTCCCAAGGCTATTAAGCATCTGAAGAAAATGCTGGCTCCTGGCGGTACGTTATTGGTAACGCTTCCACTTGGTTACAATTCATATTTAGACGAACATTTGAGGGCTGGGAAAATTAAATTTGATGAAGTTTTTTATATGGAGAGAACTTCAAAGTTTAATAGTTGGCGAGAGGTATCCAGAAATTCTTTTAAGAAAAAACCAAGATATGGATCACCGTACGAAAATGCAAATGTGGTGGTTTTTGCGAGAATTAATACTCCTTTTCTCCCAAGACAAGTTCGGAAAGGATATCGGTTGGCTCGTTAACGCGAAAGTAATAACCGAATAGATCCTCAATTCGAAAATCTTTAATACCCCACGGTTGAAGTTGCAGAGGCTGCATAATGTGTTTGGGATCAAGCTGGCGAGAGACTTCTTGCCAATACTTCTCAATGCCATCAACAGGAATTGAGAATTCAACGCCAAATCCAGCCTTAGTGTCTGGATCAAACTTCTTGAAATAAGGGTGATTAGACACTTGCTCATTTCCACAAAAGAAGCACAAGACACTTTCTTCACGTTTCATTACTAGATAACCATTCATACCCTTGGGTGCCTCTTCCCAAGCGACCTTGAAGCCAAAAATTTTGTAAAATGATTTAGCTACGTTGAAGTCTGGAACACTGAGTTCGATCTTCTTGTCAGACAAACGTTTGACAAAATGAATAAACAGCAGTAATATAGACAGTATCATGCAACTACTTAACAAAACTGTTTCGATCAGAGATGTGCAGCGTCAATATAAGAATGTCGCGACTACGGTCGAGAAATCAACCCGACCAATCATTGTGATGAACAGAAGCCAAGCGCAGTTGGCAATGATCAGTCTTAAGCAGCTGGAGGAGTATCAGCGTCTGAAGGCTTTTTATTTTCTTGAAGAAGTAAGAGCTACTAATAAAGACGTTGATTTTGATGATGCCTACAACGACATTTCCTCGGAGGTAGAATCAGTGCGACAAGAGCGCTATGAAAATTCCTCGAGCAGTAATTGACACAAATGTCTTGATTAGTGGACTGATTATCCCAAAAGGCAATCCATTTCAGGTATTGCGACTGTGGCAAGCGAAAAAATTTGAACTTCTGGTCTCTCCAAACCTTATTGCAGAAACTTCAGAGGTATTTAGGCGTCCAAAAATTCTTAAGAAATATAATTTGAGCTTAGAGCAAATTGAAGGGTTTTTGCAGCTTATTCATGTGTATGGAATTATTGTTTTACCAACCAAGAGTAAGGCCGAGGTCAGAGACAAGAAAGATCAAGACATTCTTGATACCGCAATTAGTGGAAAGGCAGATTTTTTAGTCACAGGAGATGACGATCTCTTGGTTTTAGCTAATGATACGAGAGTAGGAAAGTTAAACATTTTAACTCCGAGGGAGTTTGTAGAAAAAATGAGCAAATGAATTTAAAATTATCCGAGTTACAGATTTCATAATATGTGGTTTGTCTACATTCTTAAGTGTGCCGACGGCAGTTTATATACTGGCATTACGACCGATCCTAAGCGACGATTTCAGGAACATTTATCTGGCAAAGGCGGTCACTATACTCGATCTCACAAACCTATAAAACAGGTCTACCAAGAATCTCTGGAAACAAGAAATGAGGCGCTGAAGCGAGAGTTTGAGATCAAGAGTTGGTCGAGGGAGAGAAAACTTGTTTTTTTAGAGCGAACACAAATAAGCCAAAAACAGACACTAAGCCAAGCGTGAGGTGGAATTGGTTAATACTTCCGAAAGCTATGGCATATCCAGCGAGAATATTTAGAATCAGAAAGGGAATCTTAAATAGAAATTGAAGAGTAGAAATGCTGGTTGCTCTATATTCAGAAGTGACATGCTTGTTTACCAAGACGCTGGTCACGGGTGAAAATATTGTGAAGCCAATATCTACGATGAATAATGCCAAGAATCCAAGTAGTCGTGTTTCTAAACCACCAAGAATAAACCCACTTGCGATGATTGCTGCGGCGGCTGTCAGTAAGGAGATATCGGAAAATCTTTTGCGAAGTTTTGGAAAAAGACCGGCCGAGAAAAATGCCACAACTGCAACAACGGAAATCATGATAGAAAAGCTAGTAGCGTTGAGGCCAATATGATTAGCAATTGCCGGTTTCGAGAGTCCCCAGTCGTAGAGTCCAAACAAGGCTCCACCAACTATCGTTGGCAGTAGGAAAGGACGAAAGCCCGAGTGAATAAGTTGCTTGAATCCAGCAATGTTCGGATTGTCAGCGCTATTGCTCAAAAGAGTCTTCATTTTTGGTTCGATGAGCCAGGCGCTTGTGATCAAGGCCGTGAGCATTGCTAAACAATGGAGAATATAGGGGAAATATATGTTGTATTTATACAATAAACCGCCAATTGCTGGTCCCATTGCAAAAGCAATAATGGTTAGTTGCAACCCTCTGGCTACTATTTTGTCATATTTGGATTCTGCATTTTGTGCTAGGAGATCATCATAAATCAGGGCTTCAAATGAGCCCGAGATGAACGCACGACCAACAGCAGAAATAAGTAGTCCAACTGCTATGAACCAATAGACATGTGCCGTGACATAAAAAATTGATCCTAGGACGACAAGAATATTTCCAACAATTATTGATTGTTTCCTTCCAAACCTGTCAGCAAAAACACCAGAAGGAATTTCAGCGAGAATCCAGACGAGCGTGGAAGCACTGAGAACAATTCCAATTGTTTCATAGCTAGCAAACTTGCCCATGAAGAAATACCAAACACCCTCAAAAAACCAGAGGCTGTTGAGGAAAATATGAAGATAATAGAGGGCAACGTTGCGATTGGAAGAGTTTATTTTTGGCAAATGCATTTGGGATAGATTATAACCCCAGCTGAGCTGTCACTTCCTCATAGACCATTTTTGAGATTTCCTGAACCTGATCTATGCGATTTTCAAGCATTCTAGCATCTTCTGATCTAGTGTTGACGCAAAGCAAGTATGGTCTTTTTGGAACATAGACTATGCCGCAATGCGTGAATTGAATAGCTGTGCTGAAGTCGCTTTTAAAGTAGCCAAATTTATGAGAAACCATCACATCTTCGGGTACGCCGCTAACCAAGCCACGCTTAAAATCAGATTTTGACAGAAGGGCGAGGGCCTTCTCTGAATAATCATTACTCAGATATGAGGCGTTGTAGAGAATTCTAAATGCAGAGGAGTACGATTTAAGAGTAGCTTCTTCGCCCTTTTTCATCCCCAAAAGCGCGTAGACTTGCTCGAGAAGACCAGGATTATTTTCTTCGACAAATCTTTGTACAACTTTTTGTGATTCATTATCCGAATACTTGATCATTCTATTAGCAAGATCTTCTACGAGGTACTCGTTTCCAGGCACCAAAACCTCAGAAGCGTCATCAATGTTTTGATCTCCATCAAATTCGTCATGATAAGCGATTATTGTTTTGGCTAGATCCGGATCATTTTCAGTAATTCGATAATACGCAATAAGCAGTGGGACTTTTGCAAGACTGGCGAGAATGAAGTCATCTCTTTCCTTCAAGCCAAGCCAGTATCCAGACTGCAGGTCTTGAAAATAGATAGCGGTGCTGTCTTGAAGATTATTTTCGTCAAGATAGTTCACGATCTTGTCTCGAAATGGCTCGAGAGCATCCGATGAAATTTCTTTGTAGATGTCACAATCGAGAAGAGGGCTAATATATTTGTAACCAAGCTCGTGACGTTCTACAGGATCAGAAACTTTATTAAAGTAAACCTTTTCGAAGATGGTTCCAAATAAAAGGCCCAAGATAAAGATTGATATGACGAAGACCGTAGGTTTCACTCGTGGATGCATGGGATCTAGATTACTCTTTTTTTGTGGCAAATATATAGGGAGTTATCCCAACGTCTGCAGTCGCCAAAAATTCGCGTACAAGCCATCTTTCACAACTAGTTCTTGGTGTGAGCCAACCTCAACAATTTTTCCGTCTTCCATAACAATAATTTTATCTGCCTTGACGACAGTAGAGAGTCTGTGGGCGACAATGATGGTGGTTTTGTCAGCGGTGACCCTCCAGAATGCATCCTGAATTTTTTGCTCAGACTCACTGTCTAGCTGCGAAGTAGCCTCGTCAAAGATGACAATGCTCGGATTTGACAAAATCATTCTAGCAATAGCCAGTCGTTGCTTTTGACCGCCAGAAAGTTTGATGCCACGCTCTCCGACAAGAGAGTCGTAGCCTTTTGGCAGGGCGGTGATGAAATCATGAGCATGCGCCATTTTAGCCGCTGCATGAAGTTCTTGCTCCGAAACTTGGCCACGACCATAGCGAATGTTATAGCCTACGGTGTTGTTAAATAAAATCGGTTCCTGTGGTACAACGCCGATCATTGATCTTAAATAGCTTTTGGTCATCTGCTTAATCGGCATGCCGTCAATGGAAATAGTTCCTGACTTAGGGTCAAAAAGCCTGAGCATCAGTTTTACGACGGTAGACTTTCCAGCTCCAGAGTGGCCGACCAAGGCCACAGTCTGTCCTTGTCTGATGCGAATAGAAATATCTGAAAGAGCAGAGCCTTTGCCCTCTCCATAACTAAAATTAATTTTGTCAAATAAAATTTCGCCTTTAGCTGATTTCAGCTCCTTCGGTTTGGCGGGATCTTTAACCTGTGTTTTCATTGGCAGAACTGCAAAGTATTTTTCTAGATCAACTTGCTCTTTGACCAGATCACGAAGCCTAAAAATAAGATCATAAAGTCGCCCATAGAACTCGACCAAGAAGCCCAAAAGCATAATAAAGTCACCGGCTGAGATAATGCCTGCCACGTATTGTTTCAGAGCCAGCCAGAGAATTAAACCAAAGCCAAGATTGCCAGCTCCGCCAATAGCAAGATCAATAACACGAAAAGTCAGCGCGAAGGCCCAGAGCTTTTTCAGCCAAGGCACAAAAGCTTTTTGAAGTTTATTGCGCTCGAAAGATTCTTTAGCGAAAAGCTTTACAGTTTCAAAGTTGATGAGATTATCAGTGATAATAGCTGAGATTTTATCTTCTTCAGCATTAAAGTCACGAAGGGTTTTCACATTTTTATTGACTAATAGTTTGGCGAAAAATAAGTTGATCGCGACCAATAAGACGAGCAGCAGAACGTACTGATTTCCAACCTGCCAAAAGAAAAACATCATAATTAAGAACTGCAAAAAGATTGAAGCTAGATCTTGAAAGACAACATGGAAAAGGGAGAAGACGGCATTGTCACCACGCTTAAAAGCCGATATGAGAGAGCCCGTACTTTTGTTTAGATGATAGGCGAAATCGAGATCTTGAACTTTCTCGAAAACTTTAAGGCGAACATCGCGAGCCATGGGAAGAAGCACCATATCTCCGGTGATGTATTGAAGAATGTCAAAGAGAACTCGGACTAAACGAATGGCTAAGTAAACTCCAAGAATGGTAAGAAGTACCGAGAGATTTCGATCGGGGACAGCATCGACGAAGAGTTTAAAGAAGTAGGGCTGAACTCCCTTAGCTAAATTTGACAACAGAAGGACGCCGACGAAAAGAAGAAACTTTCCTCGGTACTGCCACACAAACCAGAGATATTGCCCAAAATTTTTGCGCATTTTTACCTTTATCCCTTCCCCGAGGAGTTTTTGAAGTCCCATAGTATAGCACAAGGGGAAAGTTAAAAACGGGTGAATCGGGTTGTTACTACCGTTAGTGTAAGGAAACTATGAAATAATGGTGTTATGCAACAAGAACACTTAGTTGATTTACTAGAAAATAATCGGGAAAACATGAGATTAGTGACTAAGATCTTTGGAGCCTCCGCTCGTGATAGGGAGATTAAGAGAGGCTTACCAATTGGAGAAATAGCCAAGAAGATGGAAAAAGCATCTAGAGAGAACTTAATGCGCGTGCCAAGCAATGCATCATTCTTATAGTAGACGGTACTTAATTTTGGATACTTGCATAGTTCAGTATTGGATGGATCGATATATTGAGTCCGCAGTGAGAGAACAATTATCAAGTTGGGTTGGTACTGATTGTGATTTAGCTATTTCTGAGGTTTCATACGCAGAGTTGATTGATGGGGCTTATAGAGAGAAGGTAGATAAGGTTAAAGTGCTTTTGAAGACATTCGCAAGATTGGAAGTTAGTCAAAGAGTGTTAAGTGGATCTGGTTTTCTAGGAAGTATCTACAGAAATCAAAATTCCCGAAACAGTGGAATTGAATTGGCGGATAGAATAATTGCCGCTACATCATTTATTAATAACACAGCTGTGATAACAGCAAACATTCAAGATTTTCCTCTTCCATTTTTTACATCTGTATATAGTGAAAATATAATGTTTAAGAAAAAAAATAAAAAGCGATATATCACCATAGATATTTTGAAGCCAAATATTACAATTTTGAACTATTGGTATTCAAAGACGCAGTAACCTCTTTCAATTTACAAATTTATCAACAAGTAATTTAGTTTCCTCGAACGAGTTATCAAAAAGTTTTTTAACAATCTCAAAATGAAGAGTCTCTCTTACGGCAAAAATATTTTTTATCCAGGTTTCATGGTATTTTTGTTTGACTTCTTTAGAATCGTGAAGTAAGACATCCGACATTCTTGTTGCGTTAGTCCATTCGAGTTTGTCTGCGTCGTAAAGCACTCTTGATTCATCTGAAGTTTGCTGTTGTCCGAAACTATGCTCGCTAATTATTATTGCAATTTGATCAATTGTGTTTTCATCGAAATTGAGAGAATTCAGAGTACTTTTCAATAGCGTCGTTTTTCCAGTCCTGCTTTCAAGATCGTGCCACCAGGCGGCAATCATAATTAAATCATTGCTAACTTGTAGTTTCTCAGTTTTAGTTATTAACTCGCAGTTTTCAGCTACTCTTCGATGGTGGTCGAGTGCGTGGGCAACATCAGTGCTTTTAGAAAGAATTTCTTTAGCTATGAGAATTGGTTTATTTATTAGCATTTTAATAATCCGAATAGATCCTGAACTTGCCTCTTATGTCTTTCCATATCTTTAAATATTGGCTTGTCATAATGGCCAAGAATTTCTTTAGCACGATCGAGATCTATTAGTTTTCCTCTTTTTTGTTGCTCTGTGAGTAAAGTCATTTTTCCCCTTAGCAGTTGAGACTGATAAAAAGGAGAAGAAGATGAATAAAAATCCGATGCTTGATCGAGATAATCGATTGCCTCTACGTCATGACCGAGTATGCATAGACCTCTAGCAGTTGCTTCTAATAGCGAAACTTTTGAATTTATGTCTGAGATTTTATTAAACAACTTTTCTGAAGTTTTCTGCAAACCAAAAAAACGTGCTTTATTTCCGATTATTGATGAGTTTAATAGCATAGTCCGAATAAATTGAGGTTTCATTTGATCTGAAACATTTTTATAGTGAATAGATAGAAAATCTTGAGATTCTTGATTAGATTTCCCAACATAGAGAACTCCGCCCAGATTCATTAAAGCAAATTCTCTATCTATCTGGTTTCCAAATTCTTCAGAGATATCTATGGCTTTTAAAGCAGTTTCTTTGCTAAGAGTTAGGGCAACATCTGCTTTTGACAATAATCCTATCGATCTAACTTTTTCATTAAGAATTGGAAGTAGTTGAGATGGCTTATGTATATTTCTCTCGAAAAGACCAGCAAGCCTGATTGCATGTCTTAAATTTCCCGAGTTTCTCAAAGTTTGCAGAGCAGCTACAATTATCGTGGTATCGGATATCAGAGCTTCATTGAGACTAATTGGATTTATCTTGTTTCTCTTCAAAATATCTCTTGAAATAACTTGTTCCAAAGAATATTTTTCAGTTATACCTAAAGCTAGTATTTGGCAGAAGGCATTTAACTGCGAATAAGTAAAAAGCCTTTTTCCATTAATAACACGAGAAAGTACGCTAGCATCTACACTCTGATCAATTTCAAACATTGCCAATGCCAACTGACTCAGATGCATGCCATTGACGAAAATAACAGACCCAGAAACTCTCTTGTAATATTTGGCTAAAGGTTCAGCGAGACCGACCATGCGTTGTAAGTTATCTTACAATAAATCTCCCATTCATCAACCCTCTCGTCACTTTTGACACCGCTGTCAATGACAGGCGTGTTAAATTGATCATACTAGTTATCTAGCAGACTCACTACTTTATGATCTGCTAGAAAAATAGATAGCCTCATGAGAATTTTTTTCTCAGCTAATCCAAAAACTAAACATGAAATCCCTCTTTTTATAGATCGCATTTATGCTTTTCTAAACAAAAATTTGCATACTCTTACCGAAAAAATCCTTGAAAATACTTCATACATTTCATTCGCAAAATGGAATGTCGACCAACACGAACGGTATTACAAAGAAACAATTAGGGCAATTAAAGAAGCTGAAATTTGCATTTTTGAAGCCTCGCTCCCAAGTATAGAACTCGCTCATTTTATAAATCAAGCACTCGACAATGACAAACCGACAGTTGTTCTTACTATTGAAGGAAAGCCCCCTTTCTTGTTGGGACATCCAAGCGAACAAACGATTGTTTTTATTGAATATACAGAGCACGATTTAGAACGAGAGTTGGCTTACGGTATAAAAGAGGCTAGTGAGCAGCCACGTGGTATTCGATTTAATTGCTTAATCTCAGCTGACTTGAATAGATATCTTGAGGGGGCGGCGCGTGATACTCAAATGAGTAAATCTGGATTCGTGAGAAAGTTAATTCTTGATCATCAGAAATAGTTTTATTAAGCATTTTGTCTTTAATTATCTCTTTGATTTTTATCTAAAAAAGCACCCGCTTCCACCCCTCCCAAGGTGTTTCTTTAACCTCTGGAGTTGGTTCTTCGGCCTTTTTCGTCTGGACATTTGTAAGCACAATTACTCGTTCACCTGGCTTCTGCAAATGAAGCTCATCACGGATCTGTTTCTCTTTAGAAAAGTCGTCCTCAGCATCTAGAATTTCAGCTTCTAAATCAGAAATATCATCTCTAGTTTTCTCATTTATTTGTTCTATTTGTGTTAGGTTTTGTTGTTGATTGATATTTTTCTTACTACTTTGCCTCATTGAGAGGATCAGTAATACTGCAACTACTGCTGCAATGACTGCAAGATACCGATTTGTGAAGACATTTCCCATTTGCAATAAATCCACCCCAGTGATACTATAAGCCCCATAGAAATCCAGATATAGCATTTACTATGTTACATCGAGTTTCTTCAAAAATACAGTATATATAAAGGTAGAACAAGCATGAGTATGCTACTTTCAGCCGCACACAAACAGTTTGTAGAACATCTTGAAAATACTGGCAAAGCCCATGCCACTGTCATTGCCTATAGCAAAGACACCGAACAACTCATCGAATTCTCCGCCAAAAAAGGTCATCAGAACACAGACGAAGTCAGCTCTGAAGATATCAATGAATTTAAAGAGCTCCTCAAGAAACAGCGCTACACTGGCAAATCCATTTCTCGTAAAATTAATTCTATAAAAGCTTTTTTCCGTTTCCAGATGACTCAGAATTCTATTTCTGATAATCCAGCCGAAATGGTTTCTCATCCTCGCTACGAACAGAGTCCTCCACGAGTTCTTTCCAAAATCGAGTATCGCGCTCTGCGTGATGCTTGCAGAGGAGACGCTCGCATGTCCGCCGTGGTGGAATTATTACTCCAAACTGGCATGCGCATTAGTGAGCTCGCCTCACTCGAACTATCGGACGTGGATTTTGACCGTAATGTCATCACCATTCAGCCACAAAACTCTCGCGGCGCTCGCAGAGTTCCTCTAAATCAAGCAGCTAAACACTCACTCATGGATTATCTTCAAGTTCGTCCACGAGCCCGTGAAAAAACTCTTTTTCTCACCAAAACTTGTCGTCCTTTCTTGGTTAGAAACATTCGCACTGCTATCGATCGATACTTTCGCCTTGCTGGCATTAAAGAAGCCAAGGTCAACGACCTTCGCCACACCTTCATTGTCGAACAACTAAAAGCCGGCACTCCACTCGTATACATTTCTCAACTCGTGGGCCACAAACGCATCACTACTACAGAAAAATACCTCAAAATCATTGAAGCTCCTGACATGGAACCGAACATTAGGATTGAGGAGTTGTAAAATTCTCTCTATAGTATTCCCAGATGGAAAAAATTAAATCTCCGACAAGAACTTGGAAAGTTCTATTCTTTGTAGTCGCTTGCCTTGCTGCATTATTTCTTACTTTATATTTAGAAACATTAAAAAACAGCACAAGAAAAAGTCAGGAAATCTCTCTACTCAGGCAAGGATTAAACGATTACGGGAGAAGTTTCTCTCAGCTCTTACAAGACAATAAAGTTGTCGATGAAAAGGTTGAGCCATCAAAGCTGCTTGAAAAAATGAGTATTAATTTCGATTCCGAGCTTTTTGAAAAATTTGCAAATCAGTCTCATTTGGGGAGCAAAGAGCATAGTTCTTGCGAACCAGAATTTGTGCCCTTGCTGAATTTTGGCTTAATAAAGCCAGAATCAAAATATCCAGAACACGTATTAACAATCTTTGATGTCTCTCTGCATTCAACAAACCAGAAAATAGTTGACAATTTCATGACCGGAGTTGGCGCACCCGCGAATTCAGAATTAAGGGACGTTGTCGTAATGGGGAAAAAATATTCATTTATTGCTGATCGTTTTTTTGAGGGGTTCCCAACAAACGACGATGGAACATGTTGGGCAGGAGGAGGATATGTCGAAAATAGATTTTTGCTTGATGAAAAACTAGTTGTAGTTGTAACGACTAGAGATTCAGAGAGGGGTTGCGAAGGTGAGCCCCAAGTCGTGACAAAATCACCTGACAAAGAAACAATAGAAGCAGTCTTGCGAGTAATTGAGTCAATTGATTATTAGTTCGCCCTATTTTCCCAACAATAGCTCATCTAGTGATACAATCACCTCATGACGAATCGAGTACTTTCCGGAATTAGGGCCACAGGCCGCTTGCATCTTGGCAACTACCTTGGAGCCGTGAAGGGCATGCTTGCGCTTCAAGACGATCCAGATATTCATCCACTTTTTATGGTGGCAGATGCCCACACGATCACCACACCTTACGATGTCGAAGAGTTAAAGACCAATAGAAGAGAAGTACTCATCGATTACCTCGCCGCTGGTCTTGATCCAGAGCGCTCAATCTTGTTTTTACAATCAATGGTGCCTGGTCATTATGAGCTAGCGTTTTTATTCTCATCGGTCGTGAGTATCGCCAGAATGCAGCACCTGCCTACTTTTAAAGACAAAGTAAGACAATATCCAGAACACGCCACCATGGCTTTGCTTAATTACCCCGTATTAATGTCTGCCGACATTCTGCTGTATCAGGCGAATTTAGTGCCGGTTGGGATTGATCAAGAGCCACATCTAGAGGTGTCTCGCTACATCGCCAGAAAAATGAACGAGCAATACGGCACTTCATTCCCAGAACCAAAGCGTTTTGCCACTAAAGGTGAGTACGTTCCATCATTGCAGGGCGAAGGGAAAATGAGCAAGAGCGTGGCTGGGAGTTTCATTAATCTTACTGATACTGAGAGTGAGATTCTTGATCGACTGAAGGCTGCTCCAACTGATGGTGGCACAGGAAAAGTCGGGACAATGCCGCAGGGCGTGCGTAATCTTCTGACCTTCGTTGAGCTCTTTGAGGGCACTGATGCCATGAAAGAGTATGAACAACTTTATGAGAACGATGGTATTCGCTATGGAGATCTGAAGAAACGACTGGCAACAGCAATCTTTCAAGAGCTTGAGCCAATTCAGGAGAGGCGAAGCGAACTAGTTAAAGATACTGCTTTTGTTGACGGAGTCATCGAGACCGGGGCGACCAAAGCGCAGGTTTTAGCTGAAGAAACACTAGAAGAAGTAAGAGAAAAAATGGGCTTAGCCTAAAACATATATGACAGATCAAAAACCAATTATTACTTACGACGATTTTTCCAAGCTTGATATGAGAGTTGCAACGATTCTTGCGGCGGAACCAATCGAAGGAGCAGACAAGCTACTTAAGTTGACTTTAGACGTTGGAGAACTTGGTGAGCGCACCATTGCCGCTGGAATTAAACTTTGGTACGAAGTCGACGACCTGGTTGGTAAACAAATTGTTTATCTCTCTAATCTAGAGCCACGCAGGTTGCGCGGAGTGGAAAGTCAAGGTATGCTCGTGGCTGCCGATGATGGTTCGCAGGCGATTTTGCTCCATCCAGACAGAAAACTCGCAAACGGCTCAGTACTTAGATGATACAATATGACGCTCAAAACTATGGCAAAAAAAACAGCTCCAAAGTCACAACCTAAACAACCAGTGAAGACTAAACAATTTAAGCTGGAGTTAAATCTTTCAAAGTTCATGCAACGCGGGCTTTTATATGTTGTTATTGCCTTATTATTTGTGCCCTTTTTGATCTCACTTTTTGGGAATGGTGAAGATAATTCTATTAGTCTTACCCAGTTTGTTACCGACATCCGCGAAGAGCGAGTCAAGGCGGTTCAGGTAGCCGGCAACGAACTCAGAGTCGAGTACAAAGATGGCGCTAATAAAGTCGCTCGAAAGGAAGATGGTCAGGAAGCTTTGACTGTTCTTAGAGCTGCTAATATTGATCTCGGTCAAACAGATATTGAAGTTCGAAATTTGTCTTTTGGTGAAATGGCTTGGGAGTTGATTCTCAGTATTTTGCCAATCGCCCTCATGTTTGTTCTATTTATGTTCTTCTTCCGCCAAGCTCGCGGTGCCCAGGATGGCATTATGGGAATTGGTCGAAGTAAGGCTAAGTTATTCGTCAAAGGTAAGCAAGACACTTCGTTTAAAGACGTCGGTGGCATGGATGAGGCGAAGGCAGAGTTGGAAGAAATTGTTGATTTTCTCCGTAACCCCAAAAAATACACCAAAGTTGGAGCTAGAACACCAAAAGGAGTTCTCCTCGTTGGTCCAGCTGGAACAGGTAAGACCTTGCTCGCCCGCGCCGTAGCTGGTGAAGCTAATGTTCAGTTTCTATCCATCGCTGGTAGTGAATTTATGGAAATGCTTGTTGGCGTCGGTGCCTCAAGAGTGCGCGACCTTTTTGCCATGGCAAAAAAATTAGCTCCATCTATTATCTTCATTGACGAGATTGACGCCATTGGCCGGATTCGTGGTCAAGGTGGCATGGGTGGCCATGACGAGCGAGAGCAGACTCTGAACCAAATTTTGGTCGAGATGGATGGTTTCTCTCAGAATGACAACGTTATTGTTATGGCGGCTACAAATCGTGGCGATATGCTTGATCCAGCCTTGGTTCGTCCAGGACGTTTCGACCGCAGAGTCATGGTGAATTTGCCAGACCTAGAAGAGAGAAAATATATTATCTCGATTCACGCTAAGAAGAAGCCATTCGCTAAAGAAGTTAATTGGGATCAAGTTGCTAAGAGAACAGTCGGTTTCTCTGGAGCTGACATCGAGAACATGCTGAATGAGGCTGCAATTTCGATTGCTAGAGAAAACAGAGAAGAAATCACCATGACCGATGTTGAAGAAGCTTCCCTTAAGGTAAAGCTTGGGCCCAGCAAGAAACGACTTCAAGATAAACTAGAGCGAGAAATGACGGCCTATCATGAAGCTGGCCACGCGGTTATTGCTCATGTTTCGAAGTATGCCGATCCAGTTCACAGAATTTCGATTGTATCTCGTGGGAGAGCTCTTGGTTTCACCTTAACTCCTCCAGAGAGAGACAAACTTCAAACGACTAAGTCGGAACTCATTGATGAAATTGCTGTTTTACTTGGTGGCCGCGCTGCTGAAGAACTGATTTTCAACGAACAAACTGGTGGAGCGAGTAGCGACATTGATCGCGCAACGCGCATTGCCAGAGCCATGGTCATGGATTACGGTATGAGTGATTTGGGTCCAATGAATTTTTCACCCCAGTATGAATCCTCAAATTATAGTAGATCTTGGGCAGAGCCAAATAAAATTTCAGACGCATTGCAGGAAAAAGTTGACGCCCAAGTCCAGAAATTCGTAGCCGCAGGTCAAAAGAAAGCTGCTGAGCTTCTCATTAAATATCGAAAAGAACTTGATGCTGTCTCCAAAGAACTGCTTGAGGTCGAATCTCTCGATGGTGACGAGTTTGCTCGCCTCATGGGAATGCCGAAGGTGAAGCTCGCAGAGACTGCGTTATAATTGTTCTGTGCCAGATCATTTTGTTCTCATTGATAGCCACGCGCTAATTTATCGTGCTTACCACGGTTTTCCAGCCCTAACTTCTCCAGAGGGGATGCTTATAAATGCTGTCTACGGCTACACACGCATTTTACTTAATGCTATCCGCGATCTAGAACCTACATATATAGTGGCCACTTTCGACCATAAAGGAAAAACTAAGCGCAAAGAAGAGTATGAGGCTTATAAAGCCAATCGAGAGGCTATGCCCGATGATCTTATTCCCCAAATTGCACTAGTAAAAGATGTCATTACGGCTCTCAATATTCCCCAGTTTTCTTTAGAAGGCTACGAAGCGGATGACCTGATTGGCACGATTACCGCGCACATGGAAAAGGAACACCCGACAATTCACTCCAGCATTGTGACTGGAGATAAGGATATGTTTCAGCTTGTGACTGACAAAACGCATGTTTGGTTGCCCGGCAGGGGAAGTAAAACTGATGATAAGGAATATGATCCTGACGCAGTTTTCCAGAAAATGGGAGTAACGGTTGATCAAATTGTAGATTTGAAGGCTTTGATGGGTGACGCCTCTGATAATATTCCTGGGGTTAAGGGAATTGGTAAAAAGACAGCCACAGCTTTACTTACCGCCCATGAAACTCTCGACGGGGTTTATAGACGACTTAATGAGCTTGAGGGAGGTGCTGCGCCGACAGCTGACGAAGTTATTAAAGGCGCAGTGAGAACAAGGCTTTTGGTTGATAAAGAAAATGCTTATCTGAGCAAAAATTTGGCTACGATTGACAGGTCTGTGCCGATGGAATTTGCATTCGAGGACTGCAAAGTGACAGAGTACGATAAAGAAACTGCAAGTGAATTATTTGAAAAACTAGGTTTTAAGTCACTAAAAAACTCGCTACCACGTGATGATTTTGAGCTCGGTGTTCAGAAAGCATTATTCTAGATGAAAAATAAATCTCCCAAAATAGCTTTAGTTCACGATTATCTTCGCGAGTACGGTGGAGCGGAGAGAGTACTGGAGTCTTTGCACGCTATGTATCCGAAGGCTCCGGTTTATACAGCTTTTGTAGATGAAAAGGCCATGGGCATTCACTGGTCAAAATTCGCTGATTGGGATATTCGCACAACTTGGATTACCAAAATTCCTTTTTACAAAAAACTACACTCGCCACTGAGAATATTTGCTCCACAATATTTTAGTGCTCTCGATTTGTCAGAATTTGACATCGTGATTTCCTCGTCTAATGCGTATTTTTCCAAAGCAGTGATAGTTCCAAATGGGGTTCAGTACTGTTTCTGCCACACACCAGCGCGCTCACTTTATGGTTATGAGACTATGAGCGACTGGAAGAAAAATCCCTTCATTAGATTGGCTGGGACTTTAATTAATCATTACTTGCGGATTATTGATTTTGAGGTTGCTCAGAAGGTTGACTATTTCATCGCAAATTCAGAGGAAACTGCTAGAAGAATAAAGAAATTTTACCGTCGTGACTCAGTAGTAATCAATCCTCCAGTCCGGATTCCGATTCAGCCACCAGTGAGCAAGGTTGAGAAAAAATATTTTCTTTACGCAAGTCGCTTGACCTTTTCAAAACATCCAGATCTAGCTGTTTCAGTTTGTACTAAACTTAATTTGCCACTCAAGGTTGTTGGCGAGGGAAAGATGCTGCCGCGACTTAAAAAAATAGCGGGACCAACGATAGAATTCATCGGTTCTGTGGATGACCAGCAGTTATCAGATCTCTACTCCGGAGCAAAATCATTGCTCTATCCAGTTAAGAACGAAGACTTTGGGATGGTGCCGATAGAGGCTATGGGCCATGGTTTGCCCGTTATCGCTCATCGTTCCGGTGGTCCTTGTGAGACCATTGTTGACGGAGAGACAGGAGTTTTGTTTGATGAACTATCAGTGTCCGGTCTTGAAAAAGCTCTTAAAATTGCCACCAAGAAAAAATTCGATCAAGCCAAAATTTATAGACATGCGAAGCAATACTCAGAGGCTGTCTTTGTAGAAAAAATAAGAAATCTTGTTACTGAGAAATAGTGACTTTAACGACATCAAGTGGTCCCATCGGGACAATAATTTGGGCAGGAATGCCCTCGGTGACATTAAGAACTTCCGTGACGTCTTTTTTTGCAAGATAGTCTTTTTTGACAGTGTATTTTCCGATCGGCAAATTATCGAAAGTGATGGGGACTTGCTCAGCATTACGACCGCTACTATCGAAATTAGAGAGCAAGACTTCAAAAGCGCCATCTTCAGTTTTAGCAGCGAGAGCTTTGACATAAGTACCGCGACCAAGAATCTGAATTCGTTGAACTCCAATTGAATCAAGAAGTTGTAGGGCGCGATAGCGAGGCTTGGGCTTAGAGCCAAAATCACGGTGGGTAAGTAATCCCCAGCGTCCCCAATATTCTTGTCCGGCTGGGTCCTTGCCATCTTGTATCTCAAAAACAAATGCGCGCTCGACTACGCCAACCATCTCAATTGCCGCGGCTACCGTGTGAGCTGCGCCATAGGCGCCATCGTATCCAGCATTATTTTCACTATCATGGCCCCACTCAGTGATATGGAACTCGATAGTTGGTTCTAGTTGTGGATATTGGGTCACCCACTGCCGAATGTCATAAATATCTTGTCTGAACTGAGTCACATTAGTGCTGTATCTATGCCAGGAAATGAAGTCGAGACGGACTTTATTCTTAACTGCATAGTTGGCTAGGGCATCAAACCAATTTTTATAAAAGCCAGTTGTAGCTGGTCCGCCAATCTTAAACGGTTGAACGCCCCGCGCTTGGTTGGCGCCTGCCGCAGCATATGCATAAAGTTTCAGATAACTTTTATTTCCGTAATACATCCAGGAGCCAAAGAGATCGGGTTCGTTCCAAACTTCGTAGTAAACATCGCGAATTCCACGAGTGCCGGAGATATGCTCGATCGTTTTTTGGGTCATCAGTTGCCAATCCTCATATCTAGCTGGCTGACCAACAATGTCGCCATCACTTACATTTGGAGATAGATAAGAAAGAGCTATATATGGTTTTGCGCCAGTAGCGGCTATGTCGTCTAGCAATACATCGAGCTTGCTAAAATCAAAGGTCAAATTTCCTGGCGTGCCTTGAGCAATATCATAAAAGTCATACAGATGATCGATACGAATATACTCTGGATGTAGAGCAGCGACTGCGCCACTGATTGGTTTAATATCCCAGCTAGATTCTTCGCCTCCTTGGGCTAAGTTCCGCCATGGCCTAGGCATTGGGCCAAGCACCGATTGGGTGTCGACTACGATATTGGCTGGTTCTGGGTTAGAGGCAAAGCTTAAAAATTGCCGAACAATGGGTAGTTGAGTCACAGTCACGAGAGTGACAACGAGTAATAAAACAAGACTAATTATTTGAAGTACAGATGGTCTTTTCTTGGGTAATTTTCGTGCCACAACTAATAGTATCACAGGCTTTGTGTGTTTAACTTTTTAGCAGAGCTGGTAGAATACTGCTAGTTGTAGTACAGTAACCTTACATATGATTGATCTTACCGCTCGTCAAATCCAAATTTTACGTGCCATCATCCAAGAATTTATTGAGACCGCCGAGCCAGTTGGCTCAGATACTATTGATCGTAAGTATAGTATCGGTGTCTCGCCAGCAACGATTAGAAATGAAATGTCGCAGCTCGACAAGCAGGGATATCTTAAAAAGGCTCACTCGAGCGCCGGAAGAATTCCGACTTCTATAGCCATGAAACTTTATGTTAATGAGCTGATGAGAGAGAAGGAATTAACCGTCGCCGATGAGGTTTCGGCCAAAGAAAAAGTTTGGGACTCGAGAAAAGTTCCGAATGATCTATATGTAGAGATTGCCAAGGTTCTAGCTGAAAAGTCGCAGGCTCTTGGTTTGGCGATGATCGATCAAAAAAGACTTTATCACGCAGGCTATGCGAATCTACTTCAAATGCCAGAGTTTTATGATATTAAAGTTATGAGAAATGTTTTGAGACTTATTGAGGAAGTGTCGCTTCTCTCAGAGGTTTTTGCCTCTAATAGAAGTGATAATCTCATTCATGTTGTCTACGGTCAGGAGCTCGGCAACAAAGATTTTGAAAATTTGGGAGTTATTCATACTGCTTTCCAAGTTGGAGATCTCCAGTGTGAATTAGCCGTAATTGGTTCGAGTAGATTTGACTATCCGTACATTATCCCCATGATGAAATATATGAGGGGCCTCATCCAAGATATGGCTGAATAATTCTTATGAAAAAACAAAAGTCACAATCACCAGTTGACTCGCTCGAAGAGCGCATCGCAGAGCTTGAAAATCAAATTGAAGCTTTGACGGAACGAGAGCGTAGGGCTCAAGCTGATTATGCAAATGTACTCAGAAGAACAAAAGAAGAGCGCTCTAACCTAGTAAAGCTCGCGACCATTGACATCGTCACAGACTTACTTGAGTCATTCGAACACCTTTCTCTTGCTGCAGAGCAGTTAGATGATGCTGGTCTGAAAATGATTGTTTCGAAACTTTGGCAAACTTTAAATTCTCATGGCTTAGAAGAGATTCAAGTTTTGGGAAAACCATTTGATCCTTCCACAATGGAGGCAGTGGCTCCAGCAGATGAAGCGAACAAGGATGCGGTAGTGACAAAAATTGTTCGTAGAGGTTACAGCCTAAATGGCAAAGTAATTCAATTCGCCAAAGTTAGTATTTAGCAGTCTATTTACAAGACTGCTAATATGCAGTATAGTAGCCTAAGTTTGAAAGGAATACATGACAGACAAAGCAAAAAAATCAACTGAAAAAACCGGTAGAATTATCGGAATTGACCTTGGAACCACTAATTCTGCAGTAGCAGTTATGGAGGGTGGAGCCGCGAAAATTATTCCAACTGCTGAGGGCCGAAACACTTATCCTTCGATTGTGGCTTACAAAAAAGGTGATGCTTCGGTTGGAGATATTGCGAAGCGTCAGATGGTCATGAATCCAACCACAACCGTGAACTCGGTGAAGCGATTCATGGGTAGAAAGCTTTCAAATAAAGCTGTTAAAGAAGCAATTAAGCACGTTTCATATGATGTTGTTGAGGGTAAAGATGGTATGGCAGTCGTTAATATTGACGGCAAGAAATATTCTCCACAAGAAGTTTCAGCAAAAATTCTCGCCAAGGCCAAGGCAGACGCGGAAGCTTATTTGGGTGAGGAAGTCAGCCGCGCAGTTATTACTGTTCCAGCGTATTTTGATGATTCACAGAGGCAGGCTACGAAGCAAGCTGGCGAGATCGCTGGATTGACTGTCGAGCGCATTGTGAATGAACCAACCGCTGCTGCTCTAGCATATGGCCTTGATAAAAAAGGTAATCAGACTATCGCAGTTTATGATCTTGGAGGTGGTACCTTTGATATTTCCATTCTTGAAATTGGCGATGGTGTCTTTGAGGTTAAATCGACCAATGGGGACACTTTCCTTGGAGGAGATGATTTTGACCACAAAATTATTGAGTGGATTATTGCTGAGTTCAAAAAAGAGAATGGCAAAGATCTCTCGAAAGATCCACAGGCATTGCAACGTGTTAAAGATGCGGCTGAAAAAGCTAAGATTGAGTTATCGAGTGCGCAATCAACTGATATTAATCAACCTTTCATTACCCAAGGTGATGAATCCCAACCGCTGCATTTGACTCTGACTTTGACACGATCCAAGCTTGAAGAGCTGGTCGATGATCTTATCCAAAAATCTTTTGAGCCTGTGAAAAAAGCTCTCAGCGACGCCAAAATGAAGCCATCAGACATAGATGACATTGTCTTGGTTGGTGGTATGACTCGCATGCCTAAGGTAGTTGCAGAAGTGAAAAAGTTCTTTGGCAAGGAGCCTAAGAAAGGTGTCAATCCAGACGAAGTAGTCGCCCTTGGCGCTGCTATCCAAGCAGGAGTGATTGGCGGCGACGTCTCGGATGTTGTCCTTCTTGATGTCACACCATTGACTCTTGGACTTGAAACTCTTGGAGGCGTTCGTACGGCATTGATAGAGAGAAACACCACCGTTCCAACCAGCAAGTCACAAATTTTTTCTACTGCAGCCGATAATCAGACACAAGTCGAGATTAATGTTTTGCAGGGCGAAAGAGAAATGGCCGCTGATAATAAAACGCTTGGACGCTTTGTTCTGGATGGAATTCCGCCAGCCATGCGTGGCACTCCACAAATTGAGGTTACCTTTGACATTGATTCCAATGGAATCCTGCACGTAACTGCAAAGGACAAGAATACTGGCAAAGAACAGAAAATTTCGATTCAGAATTCGACCAACTTATCAGATGAGGAAGTTGAGAAAATGAAGGCGGATGCTGAGCAACATGCTGAGGAAGATAAAGCCAAGCGTGAGTTGATTGAGACTAAAAATCAGGCGCGCGGCGTTGCTTTCGAAATCGAAAAACAAATAAAAGAATACGGCGATAAGCTTGAAGCAAAAGATAAGGAAGAGATCGAGACTGATGTCCAGAAGCTCAAAGAGTTGGCAGAAAAAGATGATGTCACTAAAGAGGAGCTAGAAAAAGCTATCGAGGCTACTTTTAAGTCAGCTCAGAAAATTGGCGAAGTCATGCAGAAAGCTCAGTCAGAGACAGCTGCTCCAGATGGAGAGAAGTCTGAAAAGAGCGATGGCGAAAAAGCTAAGAGCTCTGAAAAGCCAGAAGCAGAAGAAGGTGAAGTGGTCAACGAATAACATTTATGACCAATCCTTCCCTCTCTGTTATCGTCCCAGTTTACAACGAAGAGAACACCGTCGCTTCAGTCCTAAAAAGACTGGCGGCGGTTTCTGCAGTTACTGAGATTATTGTTGTCGACGATGGTTCTGTCGATAAATCTGTTAAGGAATGCAAAAAAGTTGGCAGCAAAAAAATACGAGTTTTCTCCAAAAAAAATGGTGGCAAAGGTAGTGCAGTGCGCTTTGGTTTAGCAAAGGCAAAGGGGAAATACGTTCTCATTCAGGATGCTGATCTCGAGTATGATCCAGACGATATTGCCGCTCTTTTAGAGCCAGTTGCTAAGGGTAGAGTTGAGATCGTTTATGGCTCCCGCTTTCTTGGTCCACATATGAATTTGTTGTTTTGGCATCGATTGGGAAATACTTTCCTTAACTTCTTAGTCAATATCTTGTACAACACCACACTTTCAGACATGGAGACATGTTATAAATTGTTGCCTCGCAAAGTTTTCTTAGATCTTGATCTTCAGGCAAATAATTTCGATATAGAGCCAGAAATTACCTGTAAGCTCTTGAAAAAAGGTTATAAAATTTTCGAAGTTCCCATCAGTTATGTAGGCCGAGATTTTTCTGAGGGTAAAAAAATAACCTGGAGAGATGGTATTGGTGCGGTTTTTACCATCGTTGGTCTGCGGCTAGCTCCTTAGGCTTGCTATCGCTACAATAGCCCCGTGAGACGACATACTCTTTTTCTTGTTGCATTCATTTTTTTATTAATTCAGTTTTTTCCATTTTTTTTGGGTAAGACACTTTTTTTTGGCGACAACTATTCGCTAATGGTTCCAGGAAAACTCTTTACAGCCGAATGGCTGAAACAAGGAGTTTTGCCTCTCTGGAATCCAACAATTTTCTCTGGAATTCCTTGGATTGGTGATGTGAATCAATCAATCTTTTATCCAACAACAATCTTGTTCCTACTCTTATCTCCGGCTGTAGCTTTAAATTTCACAATTATTATCCACGAACTTTTGGCTTTTTTTGGGATGGTTATTCTAGTTCGTACTTGGCGCAAGGATTTACCAACACTAATTATCAGTGGTTTGCTTTGGATGTTTTCAACTCACATGATGGGCAGCATCCACAATTTGTCCACTCTTCAGTCGGTGCCTTGGTTTCCCTGGATTATTTGGGCAGGCCTCAATATTGGCAATAAAAAGCACGCTCCAATTATCTTTGGTTTTCTAGTTGCTGCCCAATTTGCGGGGGGTTATCCGCAGCACGTTTTACTTGCGATTGGGACCGCTGTTCTTTTTTCTGCCGTTACTGTGTGGAAGAAAATAAAATTGTTTGATTGGCTTAGAAGTTGGTTTTTTGCAGCCATTGCTACTATTGGTCTTTCAGCTGTGATTTGGTTGCCATTTATAGATGTATTCCTTCGTTCAACCAGAATGCTGCAGACAGCTGCACAAGCACAAGTCGGATCATTGAACCCAGTCATGCTGGCCAAGATATTCTTGGCAACAGTTTTTGATAATGCCAGAGAGGGAATGAAATGGGGGCCAGCTTGGAGCGGTCAGCCGAATGCTGTCTTTTATGTTGGCTGGCTTGGAATTTTTGTTCTGGGATGGGTAAGTATCAGGCTGAAAAAATTAGCCAAGATGGATTGGTTTCTTATTACCTTTTCTTTAGTTACCTTGATCTTATCTTTTGGCTCATATTTGCCGTTTTATTCCACCTTACAAGAAATTATTCCTATCCTGCGAGTCGGCCGATATCCAAGCATGCTTTTAGTTATTACCAATATTGGCTTGATTTTAATTATTGCTCGCAATTTTTCTCAAATAAAAATTTCCCTGATTTTATATAGGCGCATTTCCTTGCTAATCGGACTAGCTGCTTTAGGTTCGGGGGCGGTACTTTTAATAACTTGGCTGAGTCCGGTCGCAGCTTGGGAATTTCTAAATAATTTAAGTGCTGGAAGATTAGCTACAAGTTTATTTCATACCTTTGATCGAGACATTATTATCATGAGAACGCTTTTAACCCAGTTATTGTTAGTAGCAAGCATAGCTTTTGTTACTTGGTACTTTTTTTACAAACGAAAACTTTTTTTAGTTGCCTTACTCATCGGTTTAGATCTGATTGTTAGCACTCATGGCATGTTTATTTTTGCTGATAACTCTATCTATAGTAGTAAGGTTGAATTAC
Organism: uncultured Pseudomonadales bacterium; assembly: GCA_964586055.1. Lineage (GTDB taxonomy): Bacteria > Patescibacteriota > Microgenomatia > UBA1400 > PJMF01 > UM-FILTER-42-14. The sequence goes on from CAZPFX010000011.1 coordinate 23,770, forward strand.
AAGAAAATATGAACCCGGAGTTCACTAACAATCAAGGCAGATCCAGGTTTTTAACTAGGAATAGCAACATGCCGTACGCGGACTACGGATCGTATTGGGAAGCCTTGGTAGTGAGAGAGCCTTTTTCAGATTCATATATAGATCAAAATGAGCTTGATAATCAGATCGTTCTAAAGCAGCTAAGAAATGGCTTAACTCCCGATTGGAACATGGTAGTTGACGTGCCGATGGTTCATGGATACACCACGCTTTTACCTCAGGATTATGCGGCCATATGGCAGAACTCAGAATTACCACGGATTAATTTTGTTGACTCAATTCAGAGCTCGAACCCACTTCTTGCTCAGTGGGCAGTCAGTCACTACGTTGTTGATAGCTGGTTTCCCTTGTATGGGGAGGAACTTCCGAAGGTTCTAACAGCGTCGGTGGAAAATCTTGATTTTTACGCCATTCCAGACGCACTGGATCGTTTCCGTTATGAAGATGATACCGCGGCAGAATTGGAGAAAGAAGAAACTCCAAATACTCTTATGTTGACTGTCGCGGGGAATGGGCACTCCAAATTAATAATCGCCGACCGCTACGACAAAGACTGGCGCGCTACGGTTAATAACCAAGAAGTTGAGATTGAAAACTACAACGGCATGAGGAGTATTCAGATCGATCCTGGCGAGAACAAGATCGTAATGTGGTACGAACCAAGAGCTTTTTACTTTGGCTTGGGCATTTCTGCTCTTACAGCTTTAGGATGTGGAGCCATTTTGATCATTACAAAAAGGAAAAAAAATTAGCAGTTAGCTATTTTGTCTGCTTAACACAAGGTCACAGTTTTGTTACAATGAGCCCCAACTCGCTAACAAGCGAGTAGTTTTATCATTATGAGTACACAGCGAGATTATTACGAAATTTTGGGTCTTACCAAGGGCGCTAAGGCTGCGGAGATCAAATCTGCTTATCGCAAGATGGCTTTAAAGTGGCATCCAGATAAAAATGCAGATAACAAGGAAGAAGCTGAAAAACGTTTCAAGGAAATTAACGAGGCTTATCAGGTTCTTTCAGACGAGAAGAAGCGTCAAACTTATGACCAATTTGGTCACGCTGCTTTCGACCCTGCTAGTGGCATGGGAGGTAATCCTTTCGGTGGCGGCTTTAGACAGGGTGGGCCTTTTAGCTATACCTACAGCACCAGCAGTAGTCCTTTCGAAAATGCAGACTTTGGAGATCCGTTCGAAATTTTTGAGCAGTTCTTTGGTGGCGGTTTTTCTAGAGCTCCTCAGCGAGCTAGATATTCTTTGCGAATAGATTTTCTTGATGCTATTCGTGGAGTCACTAAGGAAGTTGAGATTGAAGGTAAAAAACATACCATAAAAGTTCCGGCTGGAGCCAATGATGGAACGAGAATTCGTTTTGAAAATTTTGATATCACCATTAATGTCGGCACCCATCCGAAGTTTAAACGCGATAATGCCGATCTATATGTAGATCATCATATTTCTTTTACTTTAGCAGCGCTGGGTGGAGTCACTGAGGTTTCAACGGTCGATAAAAAACTTAAACTGAAAATTCGTCCAGGCACTGCTTCTCACACCATGGTTCGCTTACGCGGAGAGGGCGTTCCTCATTTAAGAGGTTCTGGAAAAGGCGATCTTTATGTTCGACTGATGGTCACTGTCCCTGACAAACTTTCAAAACAACAAAAGAGACTAATTCAGGAGTTGGAGCAAGCGGGGCTGTAGCTTAGAAAGCTTGCCTTCCGCCAGGTCTGTAGTATAATCATGCCAGGATTACGGACGAGATTGACAGGGAAGGACTCCAAGTAAGAGTCCTTTTTTAATATAAGATTGAAAAAGAAAAGATAAAGTATGCAAAGTTCAAGCAATAACATCATCAGAACAGAATTTGCTGCAGCAATAAACCAGATCGCCAACGATAGGAATATTGAGCCAGAGTCAATTCTTGAGGCAATTCGCCAGGCTCTTATCTCGGCATATCGAAAACAATACGGCACAGACTCTGACGACGTTCATCACTTTGTTGAATTAGATCCAGGGACTGGAGAGTCAAAGATTTTTGAAGCTCCAGTCACTGAGCGCGATGAAGAGACTGAGGAAGTAATTTCTTGGGACAAAACTAAAGTCAAAGAAGTGACTCCAGCTGGTTTCGGTCGCATCGCTGCCCAAACCGCCAAGCAAGTTGTTCTCCAAAAAATCCGCGAATCAGAACGCGCCCAAGTTATCTCTGACTTCAGCAGCAAAATTGGCGAAATCGTTTCTGCCCAAATCCTTCGAATGGATGGTCGAACAGTTATTCTGGACATTGGTCGTGGTCAAGGTTTCATGCCTCCTGAGGAGCAGATGCGCGGCGAGTTCTATCGCATCAATAATCGTGTTTCGGTTCTAATTAAAGAAATTCGCGAAACTCCAAGAGGAAAAATCATTGTTGTTTCTCGCGCAGACAAGGAACTTGTTAGTAAGCTTTTTGAGCGAGAAGTTCCAGAAGTTGCCTCCGGCTCAGTTAAAATCGCATTAATTTCCAGAGAAGCTGGAGTGAGAACTAAACTAGCTGTGAAATCAACCCAAGACGGAGTTGATCCAGTCGGTTCATGCGTCGGCCAACGCGGAGTTCGAGTTCAAGAAGTTATTCGAGAGCTTAATAACGAAAAATTAGACATTATCCCTTACACAGAAAATCCAAGACAGCTCTTGCTCGCAGCCTTAGGGCCAGCCGAAAATTTGCAGATTGAGCTTGATGAAAAAACAGGTTATGCAGTTGTGACCGCTCCCGACGATCAACTTTCATTGGCAATCGGCAGAGGTGGACAAAATGTTCGCTTAGCCGCGAAATTAACTGGTTTCAAAATTACGATCAAGTCTGCATCTGGTGACATCCAGACCAAAGCTACCGGTGATGAAGAATATGAGATCGATACCTTCGAAGGACTCGCTCCTGAGACACGCGAACTCTTAGTAGAACATAAGTTGACTACTAGAGCTGACCTTAGTCGCTTCACTGATAAATGGCATGCTTTCGAGCTTCCAGCAGATCAATATAAATTATTAGAAGAAAAAGTAACTGTATACGACACAGAGCAAGCTGAATATGACGCACTGAGAAGTGAGAGAAATACTTTACTTGATCCAGTCGCAGTTGCAGAATAATATGGCAAAACAACATAGGCCACCAGTTATCACGATCATGGGTCATGTCGACCACGGCAAGACTACGCTTTTAGATTTCATTCGAAAATCTCGAGTAGCTGCTGGTGAAGCCGGCGGCATTACACAGCACATCGGTGCTTATAACATTGACCACAATGGTCATCCATTGACTTTTATTGATACTCCAGGACACGCAGCATTTACAAAAATGAGGGAGCGAGGCGCTCACATTACTGACATTGTTATTCTGGTTGTGGCTGCGAATGACGGAGTAAAACCCCAGACTATCGAATCAATTCGACATATAAAACACGCCAACGTTGCAGTCGTTGTGGCTATCAATAAGAGTGATCTTAAAGACGCGCAACCAGATATGGCTAAGTCACAACTTGCCGAGCATGATCTTCTTGTTCAAGGCTTTGGTGGTGATATAGAAGTGGTCGAGCTCTCTGCCAAAACTGGCAAAGGCGTAGATAAACTTCTCGATACTTTAGTTGTTTTAGCAGAGCTTAATGATTACAGTGCAGATTCAGAAGCAAGTCTCGAAGCTGTCGTTATCGAGTCATTTAAAGATTCAAGACGAGGTCCCGTGGTTTCAGTTATTGTTACTCAGGGAACGCTGAAAGTTAGACAAGAAATTATGGCGGGCGAAGTCATGGGAAGAGTTAAGCTCTTGTCAGACGCAAGCGGGAAGACTCTTTCAGAAGTAATCCCCGGATTTCCGACTGAAATAATTGGATTTAAGACGGTTCCAAGCGTAGGTTCTATTGTTCGAGATGTCACAGCCACTTATCCTGAAGAGAAAATAGAGGAGACAGAAGAAGCGGAAACTGCTGAGGTTGATCCTTACGCAGACTTTGATTTCGGTTCCTTAGTTGATAATAAACCAAAACTGAAGCTAATAATAAGAGCTGACGTTGAGGGCACGCTTGAAGCAATTGTTGATACTTTGGACGAGGAAAGTACTCAGCTCTTAGATTTCGGAGTTGGTCAAGTTAGTGAGAGCGATGTCGAGCTGGCTGCAGCTAGCGGGGCTTTGATTATTAGTTTCCATAGCAAAGTTTCAAAGCAGGTTCTTGCCATAGCTAAAAACAGCAAAGTTCGCATTAAACAATACAGTGTTATTTATGAACTTATTGAAAACTTACAAAAACAAATGCTTAAGCTCATGGATCCAACCATCGACGAAATCGTTACTGGTGAGGCCGAGATTCTTCAGATCTTCGAGATGAGGGGAGAGCGCATCGCAGGTGTTCGCGTTAAGACTGGCGAGATTAAAAAGACAGATCAGTTTTATCAGAAACGCGGTGATGTTCGTCTGGGAGAGGTGTTTTTGAAAACCATGCAGCATGGCAAAGAAATAATCTCTAGCGTTAAGGCTAAAAACGAAGCTGGTTTGACCTTCCAGAAGAAAAAACTAGACTTTCAAGTTGGCGATATCTTGGTGGCATACCACCTTGATGATGAATGATATAATACGGAGTAATAAAAACATGGTTACTTTGATCGCTGGTACGAATAATACGAGCGGTACAAGGGAATAAACATTAAGAAAGGCATACCATGGCATTAACAAAACAGCAAAAAAATCAGATAATCCTTGATTATCAACTTTTCGAAGGTGACACTGGCTCTCCAGAGGTTCAGATTGCTCTTCTTACCGCTTCAATTCAAGAATTAACTGAGCATCTCAAGGCTCACAAAAAAGATAATCACTCTCGTCGTGGCCTTTTAAAACAGGTTGCTAAGCGCAGACGACTTCTTAACTTCTTACTTGACCGCTCTGAAGAGCG
>CAZPFX010000012.1:0-28121 GCA_964586055.1 uncultured Pseudomonadales bacterium
TACTTTTGGACAACTTAAAATCTGACCCGTTGTCGCTCTAAAGGTTACAAGACCCAAAGAAATTAAGCTGAATGGAATAATTAAGGATAAAATTGGATAAAGTGGTAAAAGATGCCAAATTTGTGTTTCGCTGGAAAACAAAAATACAGAAAATCCTGCAAACCACAAAAATAAGACTGACCAATTAAATATGTCTTTCTTTTTAAGAAAAATGCATGCAATGGAGACAAGCACAGAAGTTAGAAAAACTTTATACCATTTTCCTACACCAATTGCTAAATACCTAAGACTCTCATGAAGCGCCCCAATCGAGTATGTATTTGAATCTCCCCTGGTCCCAATTTCTATAAAATGGTGATATAAAAAACCGGAGTTTTGCATCTGATTATACAAATACCAAGGTGATACAAGAATTATAAATATGGTTGCAGATTTTACTAAAACATTGGGCTTCAACTCTTTTCTACGAGTCCATAAAATAAACACAATCACTGGCAATAAACCTACTCCGACAAGAGTCTTCGTTAGAAGTAACGCGGCAAAACTTGCAACTGAAAAATAAAGATATTTTTCTTTGCGGTGAAGCAAAAAATATACCGTGAGCGATTCCCAAAACATGAAGGGAGCATCCAAATTTCCAGATCTGCTCCTGAATATAAACCACATACTAGATAACAAAATACCCGCTGCAGCTACTCCCACTTCCCAGCTCTTGATTTTTTTCCCTATTAAGAAAACAACAATTATTGTTCCAAGCCCGAAAGCTGCTGAAAAGAACCTTGCTGAAAATTCACTATTTCCAAAAATTCCAATTGAAATTGCTGAGAGAATATATCCCAGAGGTGGGTGATCTATAAAGGGCGAGGCGTTGAATTGAAGTTGAAAAACATTTTTTGTTCTAAGAATATTTCTAGCTATCTCTGCATACCAAGCTTCATCATAACTGAGCAAAGCGGTGTCACCCAATTTGTAGAAAAAAACAAATATTAATATTGATATAGCTACAAGCCAGCATAACTTCTTCATTAGATACTACTCTATAGTAATATGGCGTATAAACTCAAGAGTAGGTATTTTGAGTAGCAAGGTCTATCGCTTCGTACGCTACAATGGCTCACTCAATGGATAATAACGATCTAGACCAAGTCACCCTCAGCGAAGAGCAAAACCAACTTTTTGAAAAGTTGGAGAACTCAAATTCTTCGGTCTTCGTTACTGGCAATGCCGGTACGGGTAAGTCGCTTCTTCTTCAATATTTTAAAACCTACACCAAGAAAAACATCGTCGTTGTCGCCCCAACTGGAGTCGCCGCCCTCAACGTCGGTGGTCAGACTATAAACTCTCTTTTCAGAATTCCACCCGCAGTCATCACCAAAGATAAGCAAAAATCACTGAAGCTTAACTCGACTACAGCCACACTATTAAAAAACCTAGATACCGTCGTCATTGACGAAATCTCCATGGTGCGCGTCGACATGCTTGAAGCCATTGATTATCTTTTAAAAAGAGCCAGGAAATCACGATTACCCTTCGGTGGTGTCCAAATGGTCATGTTCGGAGATCTCTTCCAACTCTCCCCCATTGTCACCAGCAGAGAGCTCAGGCGATACTTTGATGAAATGTACGGCGGCGCATATTGTTTTAACGCTGATAGCTGGAAAGCACTGAATCCGGAGACAATTGAGCTCTCAACTATTTTTCGCCAGACAGACAATGCCCTCATCAGCCTTCTTAACGCCGTAAGAAACGGTAATCCTGAGCAGACCCATCTGGATAAACTTAATGAGAGAGTTACTACTGAAATTCCAACCAAGAACACAATTACTCTGGCTACCACCAACCAATCAGTGAGAAATACCAATGATCAAAAGCTGGCCGCCCTCACTGAAAAAGAACACAAATACAATGCCTATATCACTGGCAAACTCGAAGCCTCCGCTTTTCCAACTGAGGCAGTTTTAACTCTGAAAAAAGGTGCCCAAATCATGATGTTGAAAAATGATCGAGAAAAAAGATGGGTTAATGGCAGTCTCGGCACTATTAAGTCTCTAGGAAAAAATGAAATCAAAGTCACCATCGGTTCTGACACATATTCTGTCAACCCAGAGGAATGGAGCAAAATAAATTACGTTTATGATGCTGAAACCAAAAAGGTTGAGGAAGAGGTCATCAGCACCTTCAGTCAATTTCCACTTAGACTAGCTTGGGCCATAACCATCCACAAATCTCAGGGCCAAACATATGAAAGTGTGATTGTAGATCTGGAGGGCGGAGCTTTTGCTCATGGTCAAACCTACGTCGCTCTGAGTCGCTGCACGAATTTAGAAGGACTTTTCCTAAAAAGAAAAGTTGCTCCCAGGGACATTATTGTTGACAGCTTAGTGGTCAATTATATGAACCAGACCAAGCGCTTTCTCACACTCGACTAAGATGCTCATAGATAGTTGCAAATATAAGGTATAATGCACTCTGAGTAATTTTACTCAAATAGTATATATGCTTGTCATAGTGACAAGTGGAAGAGGAAAATCGTGAGAGATTTTAATCAAAATGATAGAGGCGGAAGCCGAGGGGGCGGAAGACGCTTCGATGGAGGGGATCGTGGACCACGTCCAATGCATCCAGCTACTTGTTCTAAATGCAACAAGGACTGTGAAGTACCTTTCCGACCAACTGGTGACAAACCAGTTTTCTGTAGTGACTGTTTCCGTGAAAACGGCGGTGGTAGTGAAAGACGATTTTCGGATCGTGGACCACGACCTACTGGCCCAAGCAATCAAGCTCAGTTTGACGAAGTCAACCGAAAGCTCGACACCATCATTGAGCTTTTAAAAGCTGATGAAGATGAAGATGCTGAGGTCGAAGTCGAAGATTCATCTGATGATGAGTCAGAAGCTGACGAAGCTTAACGCTTAATCGTTACTAAGTTGCGCCTGCATGGTGTGCCTCACAAGGGCACACATGCAGGCGCTTTTTATTACCTTTTTAAGCACTTACCACTTAATCAACATCTGCAGAGTTTGGAAAATATTCCAAAAAGTTAATACTACAATCAAGGCTATGCCAGGAATCGTTCGAAGGCGATGGGCAAGCACCCCAATACCTACCATAAGAAATGGTAAGACACTAATAAACATCCTTGAGCCGTACGGACCACCGACTATCTCCGGACCCCAAGCGGCAATAACATAGAGACTTAGTGCGAAGCTGGCCAGGGAAATTGAAGCTACTGCCCTTTTGTCCTTAAGCAATTTTGCCAAACCGACAAAAGCAATGGCGGTAATCGGCGCAAAATAAAACAAACCATTACCTTGAGAGAAAAGCACCCTAATAAAATCTGGTGACAACCAATTTAGCGACTGGCCTTGGATTAGATAAGGACTATTAAGTTGGTGATAGATAGTCCAAGTTGCGAGAAGCTGAATGCCAATGATTAGACTGGCCACGAAACCAGAGAATATCAATTTAAAGAAAGTCAGAGTTTTCTCGCGGGACATATAAAGAATTGCCATCGCAGACGGAATTGCCAAGACAACATCTTGATTTCGAATGAGGCTAAGAGCCCCAATGATCGCTCCAAATAAGGCCGCATCTTTCCAACTCAGACCATCTTTTTGACCAGAAATTTTTACCACTAAATAGAGTAATAAACTGGCTACAAAAAATGAAACAGTGTGAGAATTCAGAGGATCAACAAACACATAATACATAAGTTGTGTCGTAGCAAGGAAAATTCCAGTGGTCAAAAGAGCCACTTTCTTATCAAAAAGTTTGCAGAGAGTCAGATAGGAAATGAAAAGGCCTGACATGGCATAAAAAATAGCACTGTAGCCAACGAACAGCTGGACTATCAACGAATAACCATCAGTCAGAACTGGGAAGCCTACTTCATACAAAATAAAAACAACGAGTTGGGAAATCGCAAAGGCAGGAATCCACAAAATGCCCGTACCAGGAGAAAAATTGTTGGCCACTCGGCCAGTTTTTTCAATTATGTTAACTCCATTCGGGAAAGCAAAGCCCGACTCAACGCTTTCATTAGCGAAATCAATGTCGCCATCCATAACTAAGGACCGAGTATAAGCAAAATAATAATGTGAATCACCCCAAATGCTGCTGCCAATACGAAATACTGCCAGGGTATAGCTGAGGCAAGCCACGATAAAAACAGAAGCGAAAATTCGATAAACTGAGAATTTGATAAAATTCATAGGAGCTTCACTTTAGATGGCTATTGTAACTGCTATGATATCAATATGAAGACTTGGCAAATAGTAACTGGAGGAATTTTTTTAGGCTCGGTTTTGTTTGCGAGCGGCTTTGTGCTCGGTAGCTACTTAGACTTAGATAGCACTTCTCTTCTTAATGTCTCTCCTTTCGTCCAAAAAAAATCAGATGTCATAGAAAAACCGTACTTAAAATACTCAATTCCAAGCTTACACGAAAAAACTTATGCCCCCTCCTCTTTAAAGATACTAAAGATAATGGAGCTAGGCGAAAATTTTACAAGTTACCTTTACTCCTCAAGTGACGAAGATGGCAAGTCAATGACTGGACAACTAAATTTGCCAGCAACAATTTCAGATTCCACGCCAGTTATCCTGATGCTCAGAGGCTACGTGCCACCAAAAAGCTACGTCACAGGAGTAGGCACCAGAAATGCAGCTAATGTTTTTGCCAAGAATGGCTACATTACTATTGCCCCAGACTTTCTAGGCTATGGTGATAGCGATCCTGAAGTTGAAGATCCCTGGCAGGCTCGTTTTGAAAAACCAATCCAAGCCGCAAATATTCTTAAAGCGGTCGAGGTTAGCAACTTCGCAGTCCCCAGTGAACTCCCGGAAAATATTGCCTCTCAATCAGCAAAAAGGCCCGTCGGGATTTGGGCCCACAGCAATGGCGGACAGATAGCCCTGACTATGCTTGAAATAACTAGCGATCCTATCCCAGCCACCCTCTGGGCGCCTGTCACAGCCCCATTTCCCTACTCTGTTTTGTTCTATGCTGACGAACAAGACGACGAAGGTCGCAGCGCTAGACTTTGGATAAATTCGCTAGAAAAAGAATACGATCTCAGGCTTTTTTCGCTTTCGCAGCACCTGAATTATCTAGCAGGACCAATCCAAATTCATCATGGATGGCACGACGAAGCCGCCCCAAAACCCTGGAGTGATGAATTTGTTCAGAAACTATCCTTGGAAAATGATCGCCGCGAGTCATCAACAGACTCAGCTGAGCTGGCGCCAATTAAATATGAGTACTTTGAATATCCCAATGCAGATCACAACCTGGTTCCAGACTGGAACACTGCGATAACCCGAGACCTAAGTTTCTTTAACAGAGAATTACTCTAGAAGCTTCTTTTCATCTGACTCATCAAGAAGCGAACCTTGAGTTATGGTACGGACGCTCTCAACTTTTTTCTCTAGCTGTCTGTATCTAGTTCCCATCAGATCATCATAGTCAGTCTGTAAAGTTCCAATTGATCGACCATACTTGCTCAGCTTCTCACTAAATTTTTGCCACTCCTGTACAAAAGAATCGATATGCTTAATCACATCCTTAAGCTTGCCGCCAATCATAAAGTTGCGATAGCTTTCGAGAACAGTTCTCGCCACGATCAAGAAAGTAAAAGGCGAGACAATCAAAACTCTCTTTTTCATAGCCACGTCAACAACATCAGGAAACTGCTGATTTATAAATGAAAAAACCATCTCGTTGGGAACGAACATAATAGCGTAGTCAAGCGTGTTCGAATCTGGCTGGATGTACTCAGCGACTTTATCTATTTTTAGTTTAATATTACTGCCAAACTGCTTTAATAGTCGGGTGCGCTCATTCTTGTCCTTTGTCGCCGAGAGTTTTTGGATATCGCTATAAGGGAATTTTACGTCAACAGGAACGACTCGGTTGTTTGGCAAAAGTAAAGTTATGTCTGGACGAGAAGTGTTCGAGATCTGCTTGGTTTGTTTGGCGTAGTGAACGCCTTCCATTAGACCATTGGCCCGCATCAGATCCTCAATAATTCTCTCCCCCCACTCGCCTCTAGCCTGGTTATTAGACAAAACTCGAGAGAGTTGTTCTGTAGTTTGGGCAAGTTCCCCGGTCAATTTCCTGTGTTCGCTAAGCGAAGTGCTCAGTTCAGAAAACTTGTGGGATCTGTCTTGCTCGAGGGTTCTCAATTCTGACTGTCTCTTCTCAAGATCTTTTTGGAGTCGAGTCACAAGTGATTCGATCATCTGATGCTTGTTTGAAAGATCAGCCTTGATGGTTTCTTTATCAGATTCTAAAAGTCGCTTGCTTTGTTCAGCAATTTTTTCAGCGCTCTTGCCAAAAACTTGGTCAACTAAAGTACTGAGCTCGGTGTCAGTCTTACTTCTAAACTGCTGCTTCAGAAGAAAGTACATGATCACAAAACCAGCGATGACAACGGCGAGGAGAACTATCTGAAAATCCATATCGCTGTCTAGTATACTAGATACCACATGGAAAAGGCGCGCTCTCGGCTCACAACCACCCCAAGTCTTAAAAAGACTCCTCATTTACCAAAAATTGTCTTTAATTCTCGATACCTCCAGGCTGCTCCCATCGGACTTCTTGGTCTTTGTGGATTAGGAATCTTAGTTTATCTTCTGAAAAATATTGCACCTGAGTCGATAGCAAATATCCCCATTTATCGTAGTTACGGACCCCTCGTTCTGACCTTTCTTTTCACTTCTACCCTGGTCTCGGGCTTTGTTTTGTTAAACATCAGGCGGGGATTTATGGTTGGAATTTCCTTGACACTGATCTTACTTTTAAAATTGCAAAAGGTTCAACTTAGCTGGCCAATCATCCTTACTATCGTCGTCGTAGTCCTAATAATCGAAATTGCAGCTACTTATATTCGCAGAGTGATCAAAAAGACATAATATGATACACTCTACAGGATGAAAAACCAACAAAAGACGCTCACAACCTTGCTTTCTGATATCAACAATCCTAAGGCTATGGAAGAATTTTTGAATTCTTTCCTTTCAAAGACTGAGCTCAATCAACTTTCAAAACGACTCGAAGTTCTCACTCGACTTAAGTCAAGCGAATCATACGAGTTCATCCAGAAGAAACTTGGTGTTTCTAGTGCAACGATCTCCGGGCTCTCGAAAATTCAAGACACTAATATCATTAAAGAAGCTTTGAAACTTATCAGCATTGATAAAAAAGCTACAAAAATCGCGGATTCTCTCCGCCGCTACGTGCCGTTTCTCTAAGATTCGCTTATACTGGATTGGCCATGCAGAAGTTTTATATCACCACCGCAATTCCGTACATTAACGCCAAGCCACACATTGGCCATGTTTTCGAGTGGTTCCAAGCTGACGCGATGGCACGTTTCCAAAAGTCACTTGGTAAAGACGTGGCTTTTACCTGTGGCACTGACGAAAATAGTCTAAAAAATGTCCAAGCCGCCGAGGTAGCAGGAGTTAATACTCAGAAATGGCTTGATAAATACGCGGGAATTTTTAAAGATGCTTTCGATTTCTTTGGCATTGAGCTAACTCATTTTAATAGAGGTAGTGACCAAGAAAATCATTGGCCTGGCGTTCAAGAACTCTGGAATCGATGCAACGCTTCAGGAGATATCTATAAAAAAACCTACACTGGTCTTTACTGCGTTGGTTGTGAAAGCTACTACGACAAAGCTGATCTAACCGAAGATGGTCTCTGTCCCGAACATCTTAGAGCGCCTGAAGAAGTTTCAGAAGAAAATTACTTTTTCCGCCTTTCAAAATATCAAGAACAAATCGAGGAATTGATAAAGTCAGATAAATTGCAAATAGTTTCAGATCAATATAAAAATGAAATGCTCAGCTTCGTCCAAAGAGGTTTGGAAGATTTTAGTGTCTCTCGATCGATTAAAAGAGCTCGTGGCATTGGCGTGCCCGTACCAAATGACGAAGGTCAAGCTATGTATGTTTGGTTCGATGCTCTAAGCATTTACATCACCGCCATTGGCTTTGGTCGCGACGAAGACGAGTTTAATAAATACTGGCCCGCGGATGTTCATGTGATTGGCAAAGGTATTAATCGTTTCCACTCTATCTACTGGATCGGCATACTTCTTTCAGCCAAACTTAGTTTGCCAAAAACAATCTTCGTACACGGCTACCTAACTGCCAACGGACAAAAGATGAGCAAATCACTTGGCAATGTCATCGATCCTTTTGATTTGGTCAACCAATATGGCCTAGAACCTGTTCGCTACTTTCTGCTGAAGCATATCCCCAGTCACAATGACGGTGACTTTTCTCATGAAAAGTTCGTCGAGAGCTACACCGCAGATCTTTCCAACGGCATTGGCAATGTTTGTTCGCGTGTGGCCAAGCTTTGTGAAAAGACTGGCGTTGGCAGTATTGCAAAGGCAACTGAGTTCGATCACCAATTCGAAATATTGCTTTCAACCTACGATCTTTCGGCTGCAGCCAACTGGATTCAAGCCCAAGTCATGCAGCTAGATGGCTATCTAAGTGAGAAAAAGCCCTGGACACTCACGGGCGAAGAGCAGGCAGATGTACTCAGATTGGCAGTAAATAAAATTCTCATGATCAGCTTTCATCTAGAGCCATTTATGCCGGAAACTGCTAAGACAATCTCGACACATTTCTCAGCCGAAAAAATAACTTCGCTAAAACCCTTATTTCCAAGAATTCAAAGCTAATGATTATCGATACCCACTGCCACTACAATCTTGAGCCTCTCTATGAAAGCTGGCAAAAGCACTGGAAAAAAGCTCAAGAGAATGACATTGTTGGCTCCGTTGTAGTCGGTACAAGCGCCGAAACTAGCAAGCGATCAATCGAAATTAGCGAGTCCCAACCAGGATTATTTGCAGCAGTCGGAGTTCACCCAAGCGAGATCAGCCAACTCAACCTTGGGGCAATCAAGGAACTGGCAAAGTCAGACAAAGTCGTCGCTATCGGTGAGATAGGACTCGACTACTTTCGTCTTAAAAAGAGCGATAGAGAAACCAGAAACCAACAAAGAATTGGATTCCGAACTCAGCTAGAACTAGCCGTAGAACTTAATCTACCGGCCATTATTCATGTTCGCGACCAAAGCAAAGGCGCCTACTGGGACGTCTTGGATATCTTGAAGTCTACTTGGAAATCTGGTTCTCCATTCATTCTCCACTGCATCTCCGGACCAGCGGAATATGTGAGCGAAGCTATAAAACTGGGTGCCTATATAGGAGTGGCGGGAAATGTGGGTTATCCGAACAGCGGCCCCATTCGCGAACTCCTAGCCCAAGTTCCCAAAGAAAGAATACTTCTCGAGACAGATGCGCCGTTTTTGCCACCCCAAACCCATCGGGGAAAGACTTGTGAACCCTGGATGATTAAAGAAACATCTTGGCATCTGACTCATGCAATAGGCATCACCAGTGAAGAAATTATTGCCAACACCACCAAAATTTTTCCTCAGTTTCAACCTTACCAGGCGAATCCTGTTACAATAAAAAAATGAGACTTGCAGAAAACATAGCCAGAATTGTGCGCCGTCATCCGGTCAGAATGCAGCGGGGACTAGAGATTTTACCCGGATTTGTCTCTTGGTCGTTAATTCTTTTTCCAATTTGGGGCTCATTTATTGTCCCAGATCTAGTTGCCTATTACGTAATCACTTTTAGTGTCTACTGGCTCTACCGTTCGTTAACCATGGCGGGTTTGTCGATAATGTCGCATTTCAGAATCAAAGCTGCAAGCCGATTCGACTGGCTGACAGATCTCAAGAAAAATTATCCAGACACATGGAACACAATTAATCACTGCATTATCATTCCCACTTATAAAGAACCAATCGTCACTTTAGAGAGAACTCTCTCAGCTCTTAAAGCCCAAACTTTCCCGACCAAGAATCTTCATATCGTTCTTTCCTTCGAAGAGAGAGAGGGAAAAGAGGCTCAAGAAAAAGCGGCGCTGCTCGAGAAAAAATTTGGACATGAATTTGGCACCCTACTAACCACCTATCACCCCGACATCATCGGTGAAATTAAGGGAAAGTCTTCGAACACAGCTTGGGGAGCTCGCCAAGCGAAAGAGCATATCATCGATAAAAAGAATATTTCACTAAAACTGACAACTATTACTAGCGAAGATGCAGACGCCGTTTTCCACAAATCTTACTTTACTGCTCTAACTCAATCATTCCTCTCGCAAGAAAAACCCTACAACTGTATCTGGCAAGGTGCGATAGTTTTTTATAACAACATCTGGAAAGTTCCGCCTCCAGTCAGAGTTTTGGCCTCGATGTTTTCTGTTATCCAAATGAACATTCTCATGCGTGAGGACCGTTTAATTAATTTTTCCACCTACTCCACTTCCTTCCAACACGTAGTCGATATTGATTTCTGGGATACAGACGTCATCCCCGAAGACTACCGCCTATTCTTTAAGTCCTACTTCGCCAAAAAAGGCGAGTTTTCTGTTAAGCCAATTTTCTTGCCAATATACTCAGATGCCGCAGAGTCAGACACCTGGCTAAAAACATTCGCCAATCAATATGAACAGCTCAAGCGCTGGGCCTGGGGAGTGAGTGACGATGCCTACATTATTAGACAGTACCTGACCAGTCCAGACATGCCATTTTGGGATAAGACTATTCGCGTGCTGAAAACAGTTGAGGACCATTTCCTTTGGCCGGTTAACTGGTTTGCTATTACAATCTCGGCCTTCTTTCCGCCGCTCCTAAACGAAAATTTTAATCGAACTGTTATCGGCAAAACCTTGCCGCAGGTGACATCAACCCTGCTGACTCTTTCCCTAGTCTCAATGCTTGTTATTTTTATCATCGATGCCATTAATAGACCTCCAAGACCTGATAAAAACAGGATTCTCTCGATAATTCTTCAACCTCTGGAGTTTTTACTTCTTCCCGTGGTTGGCTTCTTTTTCTCAGCCCTACCAGGTATAGACGCCCACACTCGCTTAATGTTTGGCAAGTACATCGAATACAAAGTCACCGAAAAAGTTTGAGTACTGCTTGTGGAAAAGCAACGAGAGTCGCTATACTTAGGCAAGTGAAAAAATTTATTACCTCTCTAACCAAGCCAATTTCTCTCCTCGCCCTACTTCTTCTCCTCGTCACAATTCTAAGACTTCCCAACTTCTCCGAACCATACTGGTACGGCGATGAAGGCATCTACTTAACCATCGGCAACAGCATTAGAAACGGCGGCAAACTCTATACCGATATCGTTGATCACAAAACTCCCGTCATTTATTACTTAGCCGCAGTGAACTCGCAGCTTCAGTTTCGAATTGTTTTATATATCTCAATGATTTTGGCAACCTCTGCCTTTTTTGTCCTCAGTCAATCACTTTTTAAAAAATTATTTCCAACTTTTATCGCTGGCCTGCTTTTCGTGATCTTCACCTCTCTGCCGTGGTTCGAAGGCCACGTCGCTAACGGCGAACTCTTTGTGATGACTTTTGTCTTGGTCGGAGCCTGGCTCTTGCTCCAGACTTCGATGTTTAAAAAGTACTTTGAACAGAAAAAAACTACGGCGATTGTCCTCAAGAAAAAAGACTACTTCTTTCTTCTTGGTGCTGGTGTGTTCTTCGGCCTCAGTGCCCTAACTAAAGTTCCAGCTATTTTTGATATCGCGGGCTTTGGAATTATATTTTTCTTCATGCTGCTGCGCTCTGGTTGGTCAAATTTCAAAACAATCTTTCAAACTGCTCTTACTTTCGGCCTTGGCATTCTCGCCCCAATCATTCTTAGCATCATCTATTTCGCTCTTCGCGGCTCCGGCCAGGACTATCTCGACTTCGGCTTACTCTACAATTTTCATTATGCTGGGACTTGGGTGCCAAGCTTCTCGAGCGCTATCGTCGCCACCCTCTTCACTTTTAAGGGAAAATTTGTGGTCATGATGCTAGTTCTTGTCGGCTTATTTATCTTCACGAGGAAAATTTCAAAACCCCTTCAATTCGCCACGGCCTGGTTTGTTCTAGCCCTATTCGCCACACTGTTGTCAAACAGACCTTATCCACATTATTATCTCCAGACCATTCCCCCATTGGCTCTCCTCGTCGGCCTAGCCGTCAGCCAATTTGTAAATAAAAAAGGCAAGAAAGACCTCTTAGAAATTATCTTACCTGTTGCTTCCCTAGCTTTGTTCGTAGGTGTTCTTTTTGCTCTAAACGTAGGACTTTATCAGACAGGCTCTTACTACAAGAACTGGCTAGAGTTTACCCAGGGCAAAATGAGCAAAGCTGAGTACTACCAAACGTTTAACTATCTGATGAAAGATAACTATGAAGCCGCCAAAGTCATTCGCAGTGGCTCCGAAGAACCCAATCTTTTTATCTGGGGAACCAATCCAATGCTCTACGCCCTGGCCAAGGCAGTACCTCCAACTCGCTTCACGGTTTCTTTTCACATCGCTGATCTAAATGTTTATGATCAGACCATCGCCGACGTAGTGGCAGCTAAGCCTAAATTCATCGTTGTTATGAATGACGAACCGAATCAGCTCCCGGGCTTGGGCCAACTTTTATCCGAAAACTACATAATTAACGGTGATTTTGATAACTACATTCTTTGGAAAAGAATTAATGAGCCTCAAGGCCTGCTATACTAGGCTGAATGCAACTCTTTCAACAGTTTCGGATACAGTTTATTTTATCTTCACTTCTACTTGGAGCGGCTGTTGTAGCTAGCGTCATTGGCTTTCAAATTCTTCAACCAGTAATCCCGCTTTACTACACGGCTGCCGCTTCTGAAAATATTCTTGCCTCAAAAGAGTGGATTTTTCTCATTCCAGGACTAATGCTTGGGAGCAGTGTTTTAAACTTTCTGCTTCTGGCATTTTTCAGCAAGAGTAAAAGCACAATTTTCTCTCTTTTTGCCTGGGGATCAGTAGTCATCAACGTATTATTTCTGGCCCTTCTTACTAGAATAATCCTGCTTATTTGGTAATTTTATGTACCCAATAATTATTAGTTTCGTCCTTGCTTTCACAATCACACCAATCGTGATCATGTTTTATAAACGTCGCGGCTGGGTAGATGACCCCAAGAAAAATAAGCATGCAAAAACAACTCATAAGTCAGTAGTTCCCCGCGGTGGCGGTCTAGCTATTTTTCTCAGCGTCCTTCTAGCTTCAGTCATCTCCTTACAATTCGATAAATACTTGGTGGCTATTTTGCTTGGAGCCTTAATTCTCACCATCAGCGGTATTCTTGATGACATTTTCGATCTTCATCCCATTCCAAGACTCTTAGCGAACATAGCTGCCGCCCTTCTAGTCGTGGGTTCTGGCATTGGCATCGCTTATGTCAGCAATCCTTTCACAGCGGGCGTGATTCATCTGAACCAACCCCAACTAGTTTTGGATTTATTTGGCAAAACTAGAAGCATTTGGATTTTGGCCGATCTCTTCGCAGTGGTTTTCATCGTCTGGAATATAAATATTGTGAACTGGGCCAAAGGCGTTGATGGTCAGATGCCTGGCTTTGTCACGGCAGCCTTCATTTTTATTGGCATTCTCTCAACAAAGTTTAATGCCGACCCGACTTCTTTTAATACAACTAATCTCGCCTTCATCCTAGCTGGCGCTTTCGCAGGTCTTCTCATCTGGAATTGGTATCCACAAAAAATCATGCCAGGCTATGGCGCGGGCTCGCTCGCTGGCTACTTTCTGAGTGTCTTGGCCATCCTCTCCGGAGCTAAGCTGGCCACAGCCCTGATGGTTCTCTGTGTCCCAACTGCTGATGCCATTTTTACGATAGCCAGAAGAATCTACGCAGGTAAATCCCCGCTCTGGGGTGATCGCGGCCACCTCCACCACAAACTCCTAGATGAGTTCGGCTGGAGCAGACAACAAATCGCTGTTTTCTATTGGGCCGCCAGCATTGGTCTTGGTATTTTATCTCTGTATTTGAATACATTCGGAAAGTTGATTACAATAGCGACAACGATGGGACTCGTCTTTGGCCTTTTAATTTGGGTAAAGGTCAAAAAAAGTACTCAATAAATTACTGTGCTAAATCAAACAACCGTCTACCTCATCCTGAAATCATCCAGACCCCGTCAGTGGGTGAAAAATGCCTCACTTTATGCCGCCTTGGTCTTCTCTGGCTTCCTGTTCTATGACCCTCTAGACGCAGTTCCTTACTTCGTCACTGTCAGTGTCGCCGTATTCATTTTCACCATGCTTACTTCAGCTGTCTATTTAGTCAATGACATTATTGACGTTGATGCGGACAGACAGCATCCCTTTAAGAAAAAACGACCAATTGCTTCTGGAGCTTTGCCGCTTAAGACTGCGAAGATGGCGGCCTTTACTTTGCTTGGCCTCGTCTTTGTATCTTCGCTCTTCATGCCTCTCTTCTTTAGATTACTTCTCATCGCCTACATCGTTCTTCAAGTTTTCTATGCGCGAATCCTTAAGCACATTCCGATCCTAGATGTGGCCTCGATCGCCTTGGGATTCCTGATTCGCATTTATGCCGGAGCCGTAGTCGCCAACCTCCACATGAGTGTTTGGTTTCTTCTGACTGTGATCTCCGCCTCACTCTTTCTCGCTGTCGGAAAACGTCAAAGTGAGCGCACGCTTCTTAAAGGCAACGCTGACATAGACATGGGTTCCACCAGAAAAATTCTTAAAAGATATAGTGAGCGTCTGCTTGATCAATACACCGGTATGTTCGCCACTGCCACTTGGCTCACCTATGCCATCTTCACTTTCCAGAATGAAATGGAAGCACCGCGATCCCAGTTCGCCACCCTCTATCAATACTTACCAAGAGCTCTCCAAAGCCAAAAACTCCTTATGTTCTCTGTGCCATTCGTGATTTTTGGAGTCATGAGATACTTACAGCTCGTCTATGAAAGTAATCAGGGCGAATCGCCAGAGAGAATTTTGTTTAATGACAAACCACTTCTCGCCACCGTCTTTTTCTTCGGTCTCTCAGTGATTGTTATTCTCTATCTGTTCGTTTAGATCCTTACACTTATGCGAAAAAAAATAGAGCAGTATTATCCTGTGCTTCTCTTAACAATTCTTGCTTTCGCCTTTGTGACCCGAATTTATCGCCTGCATATTCCCGAGAACTATATGTTCGACGAGGTTTATCACGCCGTCACGGCTAAACTCATCGCCAAGAACGATCCGCGTGCTTATGAATGGTGGAATCCCGCCCCAGAACCAAACACAGCCGTTGACTGGCTCCATCCACCCTTGGCGAAACTCACTCAGGCAGCTAGCATTAAACTTCTCGGTGAAACCAGTTTCGGCTGGAGATTAAGTTCTGCCGTCTTTGGCGTATTGGTAATTCTGATCACGGTCAAATTAGCTGACGCCCTTTTTAATAATAAATCTCTTGCTCTCCTGGCAGGCCTTATCGCCTCCCTAGATGGCCTCCTTCTCGTCCAATCACGCATCGCTATGAACGATATTCATGTGACGTTTTTCATCATTCTGACTCTTCTGTGGTACTGGCAGCACCGCTCTCTAGGCAAACAAAAATATCTGTGGCTGGCTGGCATCGCTGCAGGACTTGCTGTCGCTTCTAAATGGTCGGGAGCGCTTCTGATCGGCGGCATTGGTCTCTACGAATTTTTGCTAGCCCTAAGCCGCCTATGGCAGAAAAGACAGCTAAAGCAACTGGTACCAGAAATAAAACGAGGAGCTCTACTAGTAACATCATTTCTAATCATCCCAGCCCTCATTTATCTTCTTAGCTACTCACAAATGTTTCTCCAAGGCAAAGACTTGAGTCACCTCAGAGAGCTTCATCGCCAAATTTGGTCATACCAAACTGGCCTGACCGCCACCCACCCGGCCCAGTCAAAACCTTTCGAGTGGTTTCTTGATCTAAGACCAGCCTGGTATGCCGTGGAGTACAAGGAAGGCACTAAGGCCAATATTTATGCCTTTGGCAATCCAGCTATTTTCTGGCTGGGAGCTATCGCAGTTATCATCACTAGCATTTTTGTGCTTATTAAAAAACACAAACTCACTGAACCGATGACATTCCTTCTCTTCATGTACTTCATGACTTGGGTACCTTGGCAGTTCTCCCCACGCGTCATGTTCTTCTATCACTACACCCCGGCCGTGCCACTCTTAGTAATTATTTTGGCTTATTCACTAATGAAAGTGTCAATTAAATTAAGGCTTTTTGCTCTCGGAATAATTATCGCTACATTTATCGCATGGTTCCCACACTGGACCTTGATCCAAATGCCGACGGAGTTTGTTGATAATGTTTATTATTTTTTGGATGGGTGGCAGCAGAGGTAGGAAAAAATCACTTAAACAACAACTCCTAACTGCTCCAATAAAATAAGCTGATTATTTTCCTTACTACGATCGATCAGCTTCTGATGAAATCCAGCCTTGTTTGATAAAACAAAGTATTTTTCATATTCTTCAAACTCTTTCAGAGAAGCAGCTTTTGCATACAACTTAGTTAATTCTGTATCTGCCATTTTTGAATTCGACCATTTAGCCTCCAAAAACACTGCTCTTTTAAGCTCATGGTTAAAACCAAGGCCATCTATTTCTGTCTGAGAATCCCAGTACCTTCCAAAGGAATCTAGCGGAAACAATAGTTTCTGATTGTGAAGTATAAAATCCCTCGATACCTGCTCAAAGACAACTTCCTCCAGCACATGAGAATGTTTAGCAAATCGTTTTTTTGTTTGGGTGATATTCCCAATCTCCAGATCGCTATTAAATGCATAGACATACTGGAACCAAAATCTTACAAAGCTTTCAGTAAGAATGTATAAGCCCTTGCGAGACTTGTGAGGCTTATCCTCTGTAACTGGCACTTCTCTCTTAACAAACTGAAGATTAATCAGAGTTTCCATGTATTTATTTACTAGCTGCGCATCAAGTCCTGTGGAGTTGGCAATTTCACTCGGTTGAGTTTTTCCCCAGGAAATAGCTTTCAAAATCGCAAAGTAATTATTTGGCGTTCTCAATTCTTGTTTTAAAACGTTGTTAACTTCGTTGTGATAAAGTCCTTGTTTATCCCAACATAACTCCTCAACTGCTTCCACAGCACTCCCGTACTTAGCAAACTGCTCCATGTACGCCGGCATACCACCGGTCACACTGTAGAAACTCATAAATTCTTCAAAACTTTTATTGGGAAAAAATTTCTGACTGGCTAAATAGTCCATCGGTTCAATCAACAGCTGACCCGTCAGGCGTCCATACAACTGAGCTTTATATGAAAGGAGTTCTGACTCCATTATCGACATGCTCGACCCGCAAAGAATCAGATAAATATTTGTCTCCTTAATGTATTCATCCCAGATCTTCTGAAACAAACTGCTGGTAGCCGCATCTGTCTCTACCAAGTAAGGATATTCATCAAGAGCCACAACGAATCGTTGCGACTTAGATTTTTCCTTGAGATATAAAAAAGCTTCCAGCCAATCGCTAAAGCCTTTTTTAGAAACGAAATCATCATCGAAATAATTACCGACAACTCTGGCAAATTCAGATAGCTGTTCTTTATGCGTGCGCTTATCAGCTAAAAAATAAATACCCTTACCGTCCTTAATAAATTGCTTTATAAGTTCCGTCTTTCCAACTCTGCGCTTACCATGAATAACCAATAGCTGCGCTGCCTTCTCATCCCAGAGTTTATTTAGTTTTTTGAGCTCGTTTGCTCTATTTATGAATTTCATAATGTGATTATACATCAAGAAAGTGAATTAGTATACTTACGAGTATATTAATCGTGAGTATACTAATTTATGATTCCTTAAACCCATCGAATTCGATGAGTTTAACTTAATAATGTAGGGTATTGACTTGATAAAAATCATATTTTTCAGTTTCCTACAAATTGTAGACGACTGACCTAAAAATTATTTTACAAGCAGGGGCAACATAATAGTAAAAACTTCACCTCCAACTGAAAAGTTATAAGGGATAATCTTTCCAGAAACATTGTGGAAACTAGTTGACAAAACAATATATGCAGCATCTGGAGGCAATCTAATCAAAGATGCTTGGCCCACATAAACAGAATCTATCCATCCCATATATTCTTGATTTGAATTATAAACAGAAACGCCTATCGCAGCCTCACCTGAACTAATTTCTCCTACGGATAATGAAAGGCTTTTGACATCACCAGCCAATTTATAAATATCTCGCTCATCATCGGGATTAGAGCTTGGTGTTGAAAGTTCTCCAGAATAGACTTTGTTGAATTCTAGACTTCCACGTGCGTCAGCATCAACAAACGTGTCATTTTCATCATTAACTGTTACATATTCTCTGTAGATCAAATTCCCATCCTCGTCATAGACTTCGACAAATCCTGCGGAAACATTCGAACTTAGAACAAAAAATTCATCCTGAGAAGGCACAGTAAACTCTTGCCATTTCGCCAAATCATCAGAATCAACTACCCCTACAAAGTATCTCCCTTCTTCCAGACCATCCATAGGAATATTCATCTCAAATCCACTGACTAATTCGGGATAATAAGAATTATAAGTAGGCACAGGATCTTCAGGGGAGATCGAATATTTTCCAATTTGGCCATATTCACTTCTGGTATCAAAGCTAAACGCATAGCTAGTATTATCAACATTCTTGATCTCAACCGTTCCTGTAAAAATATCACTTGGCAGGCTGAGCCCGTCTGTAGCAAATGTCAGTGTCATAGGAAGAGAAGTCTTTGGCGATACTCCAACTTCTGCAGATACATTGTGCTCCAATATGCTTCCAGAGCTATCCCTAAGGGTGACTGTGACAGTCATTGGCAGCGCAGAGTAACTCTCGATAGTCAGTGGAACTAATAATGACCCTTCAGCAACTACAGGTTTTTCTGAAGAGATAGATGCAGTTGGCCCAGAAACAGATGAAATGAGACTCGAATATGGATGACCTCCGCTAAAAGATATTACTGTACCGTCTTTTAAGATTAGTGGCACCTCTCGCCTTCCATTTTGATCAGAATCAGCCCAAACTCTAGTGGCTTCTTCAAATGACATGCCGCTACTCATCAACTCTGACATTAAATCCCAATATGCATCAACCAAGCCAGCACTATCAGAATCAGGAAGAGTTGGAGTGAGAACTGTCAATGTAAACATATCTTCGATTTGTTCACTGGATAAGTCGGGTTGAAGTTTTTTATGTGTCTGGTTATTTGATCATCCAGACTACTCAAGCCCTTATCATTAAACGGAGTAGTGTCATCTGGACCGCCAATTACTGAACCGCCACTTTCACACGATTCCCAAACCAGGATAATAGGCATGTTTTCTAATTGCTGATTTTTAAGTATTCCGAGTGCTATAGACTCCGCGAGTTGATTTGAGCTTATCTTGTTGTCGCCCTCAAGATATATATTGAATTGGCCAAAAATATTCTGGCCATGAGCTACGGCAGCAACAATAACTGGTCCGGATGCTGTCGCAATCCGCTCCTGCAAGGCTTTCAAAGTATCTTCTACTGGCTTTTCAGAGAAAGTAAATGAGGATCCTGGGAAGTCTGTCTCTGAACCTTGTGGTGCAAATAAAGTCATTTCAGCTGGATCAACTCCTCTTAGAACTAGCATTCTTGAGAACTTCTCAACCAACTCGCTCACTCTTTCCTGCGAAGGATTTCGACTCTTTCCAGCGATCATGAATGCAGAAACGTTTCCAAGATCATTTTTTTCGGGACCTTTTGTGATTTCAATTGGCTGCGGAGGCACAACTTCATATGCCCTTGCATCTGTGTATGTAAATATCATTGAGGCGGTAACACCCAACAGTGTCGCAAAAACAGTTCTCGCAAGAGGATCGCGAAGAGCTTTTCTGAGCAAGCTTTTTGTTCTTTTAGGCTCATTCTCTGGAGCACCTACTTGGGATTCTTTTGATTTGCGCATAAAAATTTAGATCATTTATTTCACAGAATCACCTAATCATGGGAGTATAAGTATTGTGTATTTACGCTTAAACTACTCGAAATTTCTCAGTGCTTGCTTCATTTCTGCAAAGCTGCAAGAAGATTGTTAATTTTCACAACCAAATCTGGGACATCTTTTGTAATCGCATCCCAAACAATAGAAACATCAATGTCCATATAATCGTGAATAAGAAAATTTCTAAAATCCGAAAGATCTCTCCACTCAATCGAGGAGTGTTCATCTCGGAAAGTTTTATCGATTTTAGTTGCTGCCTCACCAATTATTTCAAAATATCGAATGATTGCTGACTGATCCCATTCAGTATCTCTAAAATCTTCAAATGAATGCGTCTGACCGTACTCATGAATCGTGGCGATCGCGTCTCGAATATGATAAACATAAACCAAGTTATCTTCTCTCATAGAATACTAACCTGATTGGACATAATATTATTTTTCATATAACGACTGATGCCATTGTAACTAACAACATCAACTTTTTTCTGTAGCGTAGCTTCTAAATCGCGTTGCAAGTGCACTATTTTTATGCCCATACCGGCAGGTGCATCAATAAGAATGTCTACATCGCTTTGCTGATCTTGAGTGCCACGAGCATATGATCCGAATAAAGATGCCTTTTTAACACCATATTTCTCTAAAACTGGAATTATGTTTTGTACAATTGTGGTCATACACCTAGTATAGCATTTTTCTTATAAAGGCTGTTTATCCAACTGGTTGTTTGATGTTTTTGCCTATTTGCATGGCGACCACGTGTTTTATAAGATGTAAACAGTTTTGAAAATCAGACCAGCCACCATCAGAGATCTCTGTATATTTTTAATCGTTGAGCAATCTTAATTCTTGAGTAAATACATCGAATCCATAGTGAATCAGGTCAGAATTATTTTGTTCATCAACAAATACCAGCTCTGAACCTCTATCACTTTGATTCCAATCTTTACTCAAAAGATCATATTGGAATATATCTTGCTGCGTTATCTCTAATTCTTCTACCAGCTCAGTATTAATATTTTTTCTGTATAGCTTAGTCACAACGTGATTGGGAGCTTGCCATATCTCGTTCATTCCCTGTTCCTTGATGGTCGCATAATATAGATTGTCATCAATAATGCCTCCATAACGGAAAGAATCTTGCGAACCTGTACAACCTAACATGTACTGAAGAATTTCTTCAACAGATTGATTAAAACCAATTCTATACAAAGTGCCACTCCCTCCGCAAGCATCACCAAATGCCACCTCAACTACAATTTGTTGGTCGCTCGTATTAACATAAGCTAAATTTACTGCTTGCATTGGATTAAAGCCAATGATTTTATTCTTATAACTCCAAACCGCATCATTCATTCGATCTTCGCCCAGGTTGTACTGCTGTACTTCAAAATTTGAATCATGGACAGACTCGTCATAAGTAGTGATCAATAAAAAAATGCTCGACAACTGATCATTAACCCAATAATCAACAATTTTTTGCTCACTTGAAAGTACTAATTCAGGAAGTAAGACCTGGGACTGTTTATCAAAATTAATAACGACATATCTATTTTTTCGATCGGGACTCGGCTTTAGTACATAATCGTAGTCCTTTATTGTTTTAGTTAAAAACCACTCTTCCTCAGGTCCCTCTGAGGCTATATCAGGGTAGTCATTGTCAAATTGTTCCACAATAGGATTATTAATTTGGTTGCCTTCGCCTTGATCAATCTGCTTAAGCGCTGTGAAATATCCCATTCCAAAAGCGATAATTAGACCGATTACTGCAACGATAGCTGCTAATAAAAGTCTAGATTTCTTAGTTACTGGTTCTTGATTTGGAGGAACTTCGCTTGATTCTTGGACTAAGTTACTTTGTTGGTCTATTGATTGCATAGTCTCCATTCTAGACCACAGTCTAGCCAAATATCTTTGCCTGGTAAATTGTTAGTTAGAAACCACCCCACTCATCTTCAACAACCCGTACGCAGCAGTCGTTACTCCACCCTCAGTTTAATCAGTCTCTTTGACGTTGGCGAGAGATCAACGTTAATTTTATTGTTATCCGTAGAGCTACATACTCCTATCTCCAGCGTCTCGTCATCTACATATCTATAAGAAGTGTTTTGCGCGGCATTACCAAAACAATTAAATGTTTCATTTGATCCCAAAAATAAAACATTATTGTGTTCTAAGGTGGCCAAATCAATTAGTACTAGCACTTGATTCCCCGCATCTTGGTAAGAGCATATTTCAGCATAAACTTGTTGCGATTTACTATTTAGTGGCAGACTGTCACAGCCATACATATCTGGTAGTTCTCTTATCCATTCAAATGAATAAATTGCTTTTTCAGTTGGAAGATCTATCAGTATGTCAAATATTCCACCACTCCCTTCTATGTTAGAACGAAGAAAAACCCTGCCAGAATCATTTAATATTGATTTAATCCTGAATGACCCTTCGGGATCTGAAAAATTTAATTTCATGTTTAGCTTTGTTTTCTGCAAAACACCCTTAGCATCATTTATCTTTGATTTAGCTAAAAAAATAGGCTCATTAATGTTGTCGGAATATCTATGGTCAGTTGCACTTGTCGTCAACGGGTCAATATCATAAGCCTCCCAGGTGAGATAGTAGTTATAACCATTGTATGAGGTTAGAAACTGACTTATGTTTTTCTTTTGCTCGCCTGATTCGGAAAGCTTATTTTCTGGTGAAGTGCTTGATCGAGAAGATTGGTTTACTTTTGTAATTAATAAGTTAACAGCTATAAAAGAAGCTAAAATAATCGCTGTAATAATGTAAAAATGCTTTAGTAATTTTTTATTGGTATTCATTACTAGCCTTATTATAAACCCATCGAATTCGATGGGTTTACCCAACCACCCCACTCATCTTCAACAACCCATACGAAGCAATCGTCGGCGAATCTTTAATCTCGCCACTTCTAACCATTTCCTCAAACTCCTCAAAAGTCACTGCCTTATTCTCCATCCCAGCCTCCGAAACTTCTAACTCTTTCTCGCCTTGAACTAGATCCACTGCCAGAAAGACATAAAAACCCTGGTTTGAATAACCATAGGCCTCAAATAAGTGACCAAGCTGCTGCAACGAAGTAGCCTTCAGACCCGTCTCTTCCCTCAACTCCTTCCTCACAAGATCCGTCACATGAATGTCGGCATCCTCCTCGTATGAACCCTGCGGAAATTCCCAATAACTACCCCTCACGGGATAGCGATACTGTCTCACCTTCCCAGACAACCATCCATTTGTTTTGATAGACGGTTTTAGATGATTTTTGTTTGATCATAAAACCCACTCTGGATCATCACTTTTCATTTTTCCTCTCCTCAACAAGTTTCTTTACCATCTTGTCAAGGTCGCTCTCAAATACTCTATCTTGCACTATTCTGAACTTCTCCCATTGATTCTCTGCAAACTTCCTGGCAGTTTCGGCAGATACGCCACCTTTGTCATCCAAAATCTCTCGTTGATCAAGCTTCAAGTAATCATCTAAATGCTTACTCCAGTCCTCCATTGTCATGGGAATTTTTCGTTCGGCTCTGTTTTCGGCCAAATCCAAAAAAGCATTTACCATTTTACCTAACGCAGACAGCTCGCTCTTAGTTAGATAATTTTTTGCAACGGTTACATCAGATTTCAATATTTTTCCCTCAGGGGATTTCTCCCAAGAAGTCAATCCCATATTCTTAATATCTTTATCAGCCCTGCTTTTAATCAACTCGGCAGCTGTGTGTCCATGAATTGCGAAATGAAGCTTATTTTGGACCTTGGCGAAAAAATGTTTTGTAATTAATGAGTCTTTGTTGTAGTCAAGACTGGTCGCATAGATATCAGCCACTTTTTGATAAAATTTCCTCTCACTCAGGCGTATTTCTCTAATTTCTTCAAGAAGTTTTTCAAAATATTCTTCACCAAGAAAAACTCCGTTTTCCAAGCGCTTTTTATCAAGCACATATCCCCTAATAGCAAAGTCTCTAAGGACTTGAGTGGCCCATCTTCTGAACTGAGTTGCACGAACCGAATTAACTTTATATCCAACAGAAATAATGGCATCTAGATTATAGAAGTCAACTGATCTTGAGACTTGTCGCTTGCCTTCAGTTTGAACTATTAGGAATTTCCTAATAGTTGTTTCTTCACTTATCTCTCCAGATTCATAAATATTTTTCAAATGCTCATTAATAGTCGGAATAGTAACTTGAAAAAGTTCTGACATCATCTTTTGAGTCAGCCAAACTGTTTCATCTCGGTATTTAACTTCGATACTTTCTTCCCCAGATTGAGAAGTGAAAATAAGAAACTCCGCAGTACTATTCCTGATAGCCAATAATTTAGATTTATTCACAACCACCTCCCCACCTCCCCTAAAACCCTCTCAGCAATATACTGATGTCCTTTTTGATTAGGATGCAGGCCATCACGGAACAAGTACTCAGCCTGCCACTGCTTCTCACTAAGTTCCACGCCCACATAAGAAATATTTTTCTGATCACAGAGATCTTCGCACTTCTTCTCGAACATTTTTCGACGCGCGTTGGTGAAATAAGATTTTCCGCCAGTCAAAGGATTGTGCTTCGGATTCGTCTTACTTTCATCCACGTATCCACCACCCACAACGATCACCACGTCACTTTTTTCTTTCAGTAGATCGAGCATCTCAGCCATTTGAGTTTCATATTCCTCGAGACTTGAAACATAATTCGTGGGTGTATTCTCAGCTTTTGCATTATTACTTCCAATAGAAACAATCGTGATAATTTTCCCAGCTCTACCATATTCTTGAATCAAAGTTGGAAATAATTTAGTGGCAAACTCAATTTTTGCACCCGACTTTCCTAAGTTGTAAACTTCATACTTCTCTCCAATTCCATTTTCGCCATACATTTTTTGATGGAGCGACTGTTTGACGAGATCTGCCCAGCCACCATTTTCAGCACCCACTCCGTAGACACTGCTTGAACCGAGGATGAATATTTGGGTGATCATTTTTTTTCTTATTATTGAGAATATATTTTGCTACTGATTGATTCGAATATATCTCAAAAAGATAAACTAAGCCAGCTAAGTTATTTGATCAAAACAATTATGCAACCTTAGGCAAATGAGCCATTGCAAGATTACCCATTGCTTGCCCACCATGTTTCGCTCTATATCTATAAGAATATCCTGTACCATTCTTGTGAGAATCATATGTACAAATACCAGTACCACTGACATTAATTCCATACTGCGACAGCTGTCTTATCAGGTAGCCTTCAATGTCGAGCGATATTCCATTTTCTAATTGCGTTGCGAACTCACCAAAAATCCTCTGCAAATCCATAACTGTTCCAAATTCATCATCATGAAAGTCTGGGCAAATAACATGATTTGGAGCCTGTAGTCCAGGACTTATCATCACAGATATATCCGATGGGTTATTACATATGTCTATTAATGATTGTACCCATGAGAAACTTGTCCCCCTGATCACTTGCTTTCTTCCGGCATGAACAATGCCGCAACAAGGACCAAGCTTGGTGTTAGCATTAATAAGCAGACTAAAGCAGTCTCCAGGCTTCATCATAAGAAGATAGTCAGCAAAAGAAATAATTCCCTCGACTTCAATCCTATTTGTTTCATCATATTCCTGAATAGCACAAAACCTTGAGGCCGTTGAAATATTTCCCCAATCTAAATCGACAAGCCTCTCGTCTCTAGTTAAAAAAACAACTTTCTTCTGGCATCCAGGGAAAGAGTTCACGAAAATAGTCCTTTCTTTCGAATATCCAAGATTATGAATTATGCGCGCAATGTCACTTGCGATAGCTACTTTTTCTTCGGGGTCTTTAGCTCCGTTGTAGTTTCTTGGGGTTTCACCGCTAAAATCCATGAAGTATGCTTCTCCATGAAAAATATTTTGCTCACACGAGATTCGTGACATTGTGATGCATTATTATACATATTTGATGTGTATATAGCAATATATAAATTAATTATTGGGATACTTTTTTATGAGCTAACAATGCAGCATATTTGACAGTAGAGTTATAATTCCTCCCATGAGTATCGAAAATCCTTGTAGATCTATTGATGGGTGCAGTAATTGCTGTCACAACATCACTCTTGAGATGAATCAGGATGAGTATGAAATTTGGAGCCGTGGCGTTGACACTAGAATTGGCACAGATGCAGTAATTATTGCACAGTGGACTTTGCTAAATCTTTTGGGTCAGACGAGAGATGGCGTTTATGTTGACCCACCAAATCAAGAAATCGGAATGAATACCTACGAAGTTGCTGTCTTTGGATCCTGTCCACATCTTGACTGCAGGGGCCAGTGTGACATTTACGACTCAAGACCGAGTGATTGCAGGGCGTTACTCAGGAAATCTGAACTTTGTGATGGATTTAAGGCAAGGGGAGGTAAGACGGTAAAGATTTCTTCGATGTTTACTTAATTTTTAAGAGGTCTCACTCCTAACAATGAAACTTCTCAAAAATCTCCTCACCCTTTTTCATCACAAAAACTTTGCCAGTCACCTTACTACCCTCATCACACAGCTCAACAATTTTCTCAGCAATTTCTTCAGGACTAATCGCCTCATCCATATACTGAGGGAAATGTTTGGCGTAGGCTTCTGTGGCAGTATCAGAAGGAGACACAGCATTCACCTGAATATTTCTATCACTCAGATCATCAGATAAACCAATTGTTAAATCCTCCAAAGCCCGCTTGGACGCAAAGTAGGGAACCCAACCCTTGCCACCATTTTCAAATGTTCCTGACAGATTCACGATCTTTGCACCAGAGGGCATCTTTGGCAGCAGGCCATGAATTAATAAAGAAGGAGCTGTGAAGCCAACTGCATATGTATCTAGAATGACTTGCTGATCAAAATTCTGATAATCTGTTTCGGCATAGACTTCTTTTTCGCCATGCCAAATACCCGCGATGTTGATCAGGGCATCTACAGCGTCAAGCTTTTCGACCAGTGTCTCGATCAGTTTATTTATATTCGCGAGCTTACTGAGATCAGTGGGCAATACAAAAGAAGATCCGCCCGATTCTGAAATCATCTTGGCTGTTTCTTCCAGCCTCTCTTTAGAACGCGCGACTAGAAAGACTTGATATCCAGCCTCTGACATTTTAATGGCAGTCGCTCTTCCAATCCCTGTACTGGCTCCTGTGACTATGGCTGTTTTCATGGATGTTCCTTTATTGTGATCAAGTCTTGAGACTAATTTCTTCAGCTAGTTGAATTGCTGATCTCAAAGCTTGAGCTAATTCCACCGCTTGCTCCTTACTAAATTCAAGAGCCTCTATATTTTCAGGGTTAGTATTACTAGAAGCCTCAATGACAACTATATCTCCAGTCATATAGATCGCTGCATAAGACGCACCTAACTCAATTTTATTTCTGTCACTAGCTGCTTCTTCAAGTCTTCTGATTAATTCTTGCACTTCTTCGATAGTGGCTACAGCATATATCTGACCATATCCCTGGCCTAGCTCCTCATCTCCTGGTGAAAAAAATGTTATACGAATGTCTTTCGTTCGCCCAACATCGATAGTGACATAACCACTTATTCCTTGGACATCGGGTTCCTCGTACGCTGGTGGAGTTTCGAGCGGCCCTATTTGTTCTTGCATATATTTATTCCTTTTTCTTAAAGCTAAGTATAAAGATAGATTAATTATAAATACTTTTCATCAACTCCGTATACACTGCTTGAACCGAGGATGAATATTTGGGTGATCATTAAGCAGTAACTTCCCAAGTGTTATTATCAGGATCTTTGAAATAGGCAACAGTCTGTCCCCATGGCATCTTTTTTGGACCCTCAAAGATTTCTACTCCCCGATTGATAAGATCCTCGCATGCTTTGTCCACATCTTCGACTTGGTATGCATACACAGCTCCACCACCAATATTCATATGTTCTTTCGGAAACATAATTCCAGCTTTGTCATTCTGGAAAATCGCCAACAATGTATCGTTAAGCTTGAAGTCAACGTAGCCATCATCACTTGAGTTAACTTCCAATCCCAATACGTCCTTGTAGAAGACTAAAGATTTTTCCAAGTTCTTAACTAGTAAACAAACGGCGTAGAGACTTTTCATAGTTTTAAACCCCTTTTACATTATCCTCTGTCATGATGATATTTCCAATTCACCCAAGCTCAAAAAATCTTCATCTATTTCTG